>CAZXQY010000105.1:0-8741 GCA_964642505.1 uncultured Gammaproteobacteria bacterium
GTCGCGAAGATTTTTGAATAGAACTTGTTAATTTTTGTACCAGGTATTTTGAAAGAGACGGAATGTAATGAGCGATAATACTATAAGAATACGACTTAAGGCTTTCGATCATCGACTTATCGATCAGTCGACTAAAGAGATAGTTGAGACGGCCAGGCGTACAGGGGCACAAGTCAAAGGTCCAATTCCGTTACCGACTAAAAAGGAAAGGTTTACTGTCCTGATTTCTCCTCACGTTAATAAAGACGCTAGAGATCAGTATGAGATAAGAACGCACAAAAGGTTGTTGGATATTGTAAATCCCACAGATAAAACTGTGGATGCTCTGATGAAACTTGATTTGGCAGCAGGCGTAGATGTGCAGATTAAGCTTAATTAGAATGATTTAATAAAGGTAATAGTTATGTCTCTAGGTTTGGTTGGAATTAAGCGAGGAATGAGTAGAGTTTTCTCGGACGACGGCGAGTCGATTCCAGTGACTGTTATCGAAATCACTCCAAACTATGTTTCCCGGATAAAAAACCACGGTAGCGATGGCTATGAGGCGGTTCAGGTGACGTGGGGGAGACAGCTACCCAATCGATTGAGTCTGGCTGCGCAAGGAGAATACAAAAAAGCTGGATTAGAAAGTGGGCAGGGTTTCAAAGAGTTTAGGGTCCATTCTTCTGAAATGGACGATATTGAGGCGGGTACAGAGCTGAAATTGGATGTTTTTTCTGAAGGCGAGTTTCTTGATGCCACTGGTGTAACTGTAGGTAAAGGTTTTGCTGGTACAGTTAAACGCCATCATTTTAAGATGCAAGATGCAACTCACGGTAATTCTTTGTCGCATAGGGTAGGGGGTTCTATAGGACAATGCCAAACACCTGGACGTGTATTCAAGGGTAAAAAGATGGCAGGGCAAATGGGTAATAAGAAGCGCACGGTCCAAGGTCTGGAGATTATAAAAATAGATCAAGAGAACAATCTTTTGCTTTTAAAGGGGTCCACTCCAGGGCCCAAAGGGAGTTCCCTTTTACTGCGTCATTCAGTTAAGAATAGAAGGGCGGGAGGCTGAACATGGGAGCGCGACTTGAAATGTCTGGGTCTAGTAAAGAGAGTGTAGAGTTATCGGATATAGTCTTTGGCAGTGACTACAACGAGCCTTTAGTTCATCAGGTGGTTACCGCTTTCCTGGCTAGGCGACGATCAGGTTCCAAGGCGCAGAAAAATCGATCTGAAGTCAGCGGAGGGGGCGCTAAACCCTGGCGACAAAAAGGCACAGGAAGAGCGCGAGCGGGAACGACGCGTAGTCCTATATGGAGAGGGGGAGGCCGAACGTTCGCTGCTAAACCGAGATCCTTTTCGCAAAAAGTAAATAAAAAGATGTACAGGAAAGCCATCTGTTCTATTTTTTCTGAGCTATTACGAGACGAAAGGTTGATTTTGGTAAAAGAATTTATTTCCGTCGAGCCCAGAACTAGAGAAGTTAAAAAAAATTTAACAGGTTTGGGTGTCAACGATTGTCTTATAATTACCAAAGAGGTCGATCAAAACCTTTATTTAGCATGTCGTAATATTCCCCGAGTTGACGTAATAGATACAGTTTCAATAGACCCCGTACTTCTTTTATCTTATGAAAAAGTAATTTTGACAAAGGCTGCTTTGTCGGAGATTGAGGGACATTTGAAATGAATGAAGAACGTTTAACTCAAATTTTAGTTGAACCCAAAGTTTCGGAAAAAGCTACTCGTCTAGCGGATTCTGATAGGCAATATGTTTTTAAAGTTATTAACAACGCGACTAAGCCTGAAATAAAAGTAGCAGTGGAACGTTTATTTAAAGTAGAGGTGCAGTCTGTTACCACCTCTATCGTACGGGCCAAACAACGAAATTTCAGAGGGATTAGTGGGACAAAGAAATCATGGAAGAAGGCTTTCGTGCGATTAAGGGAGGGTTTTGAGATTGATTTCTTGGCTGCCGAGTAGTTAAGGATAAGGTATAAACGTTATGTCATTAAAAAGAGCTAAACCAACTTCTCCAGGCCGTAGAAATGTCGTTTCTGTCGATAATGCCTATTTGTTCAAAGGAAAACCCTTCAAGAATCTTTTGGAACATCAATCCAAAAGTTCTGGCAGGAACAACCAAGGGCGAATAACAATAAGGCATAGAGGTGGTGGACACAAACGTCGATATCGGATAATCGATTTTAAAAGGAGGATGGATGGTATCCAAGCTAAGGTCGAAAGAATAGAGTACGACCCAAACCGAACGGCCAATATTGCTTTGCTTGTTTACGAAAATGGACAACGGACCTATATCATTGCTCCTAAGGAAGTAGAGGTAGGCTCGTTATTAAGGTCGGGACCGGAGTCTCCTATACAGGCTGGGAATTGTTTGCCACTGCGGAACATACCCGTGGGTAGTGTAGTTCATTGTGTGGAAATGAAACCCGGGAAAGGTGCTCAGATTGGCCGGAGTGCAGGTAGTTCTATCCAATATGTCGCCAGAGAGAATAATTATGCGACCTTAAGACTTCGGTCCGGAGAAATGCGAAAGGTGCCGATAGATTGTAGGGCTACTCTAGGTGAGGTTGGTAATGAGGAACACTCTTTACGCTCTTATGGTAAGGCTGGAGCCAAGAGATGGTTAGGTATCCGACCGACTGTTAGGGGTGTTGCGATGAATCCTGTAGACCACCCGCACGGGGGTGGAGAGGGGAAATCTTCTGGTGGGAGGCACCCGGTTAGCCCATGGGGAGTACCTACTAAAGGGCATAAGACGCGAAATAACAAAAGAACTGACGGATTGATTGTTCGACGTCGAAGCAAGAAACGATAGGAGAAAGTAATGCCAAGATCGTTAAAAAAAGGACCTCATGTAGACCATCATCTTGCATCGAAAGTGGAAGCGGCTAAGGAGAGTAATGAAAAAAGGCCGATCAAAACCTGGTCCAGAAGGTCAATGGTCTCTCCTGCGATGGTTGGTATGACTATCGCGGTACATAATGGTAGGCAACACATACCGGTTTTTATTACTGAAAACATGGTAGGGCATAAATTAGGCGAATTTTCTCCAACACGCTCTTTCCGTGGTCATGTCGCTGATAAGAAGACAAAGTAGCAAGGTGGTGTAAATGGAAACAATAGCGAAGCTGCGAAACGCACGAATTTCTGCGCAAAAAATGAGGCTTGTGGCGGATCAAGTTCGAGGCCTTCTGGTGGAGGAGGCCGTAGATCTTCTCTCCTTCAGCGAAAAGAAAGCAGCAAGTTTTGTGATAAAGGCATTAAATTCGGCGATCGCGAATGCGGAACACAATGGTAATTTGGATATAGATGAATTGCGCATATCACGCATTCAAGTAGACGAAGGACGGACGATGAAAAGGTGGAGAGCAAGGGCGCGCGGTAGGGCGGCTAAGATACTAAAACGCAGCAGTCATTTGACAGTCTGCCTAGATCAGTTAGAGGTTTGATTAAGTATGGGTCAAAAAGTACATCCGTTTGGATTCAGATTAGGCGTAGCGAAGGATTGGACGTCCACCTGGTATGTGGAAAGCAAATATTACGCTGAATATTTAAAAGTAGATCTTGCTGTGAGGAAATATCTTCGAGAGAAATTGGGACATGCTTCTGTCAGTCGAATCCAAATAGAAAGACCGGCCAGCAATGCGCGAATAGTTATCCATAGTGCTCGGCCGGGAATCGTGATTGGTAAGAAAGGAGAGGATATCGAGCTCCTACGGAAAAAGGTATCCGACATGATGGGTGTGCCCGCTCATATTAATGTTGAAGAGATTCGAAAACCTGAATTAGACGCTTATTTGGTCGCGGAGTCGGTGGCTCAGCAACTGGAAAGACGAATTATGTTTAGAAGAGCTATGAAAAGAGCAGTCTCTAATGCGATGCGGCTGGGGAGTTTAGGAATAAAAATTAATGTTGCCGGCAGATTAAATGGGGCGGAGATCGCTAGGTCGGAGTGGTATCGAGAAGGGAGGGTGCCTTTGCATACTTTAAGAGCTGACATAGATTTTGGCTTGGCTGAAGCGAGCACTACGTACGGCATAATAGGTGTGAAAGTTTGGATTTTTAAAGGTAATGTGAGTACGCAGGATTCTGGAGAGGCTAGCGGAGATGGTAAAAACACCGAAGCAAGCGCTTCTGATAGCTAGTGGTGCCGATTGTGTCGAGAGGAATTTAAGTAATGCTACAGCCAAAAAACACTAAATATCGAAAACAACAAAAAGGAAGGAACCGTGGGCTGGCTCAACGAGGCAATAGGATATGTTTCGGCGAATACGGCTTGCAATCTGTCGATTCTGGTAGGATAACTGCCAGGCAAATAGAGGCAGCTAGAAGAGCAATTACTCGACACGTAAAGAGAGGTGCGAAAGTTTGGATT
The DNA here is from genome assembly GCA_964642505.1 of uncultured Gammaproteobacteria bacterium. Lineage (GTDB taxonomy): Bacteria > Pseudomonadota > Gammaproteobacteria > TMED69. Next base: position 4,381 of record CAZXQY010000105.1, read on the forward strand.
AGAGCCTTCCCGGATAAACCGATAACTAAAAAACCGTTGGAGGTTCGGCAGGGTAAAGGAAAAGGCAATGTGGAGTATTGGGTGGCTCAGGTTAAGCCAGGAATGGTTCTTTATGAAATGGAAGGGGTTTCCGAAGAAATCGCTAGAGAGGCACTACGTCTTGCGGGGGCGAAACTATCGGTTAAAACCACCTTTGCTACGAGGAATATAATGTGAGCAAGGCAGAAGAATTTAGAGGTAAATCGTCAGATGATTTATTGGAAAAGCTACTGGAACTGCGGAGAAAGCAATTCGGCCTTCGAATGCAGAGGGGGACCGGTCAGGTCATCAGATCTAGCGAAATGCGAGAGACGAAAAAGGCCATTGCTAGATTAAAGACTATTTTGAGAGAGAATGACCAAGGAATAAATTCAAATGGGTGAAAAAGAGAAAAATGTACGCACCTTCGTGGGAATCGTCGTAAGTAGCAAGATGGACAGAACTATATCGGTTCTCGTTGAGAGAAGGGTGAAGCACCCCCTTTACAGAAAATATGTCAGGAGATCTACCAAATTAATGGCTCACGATGAGAGTAACCAGTGCGCGGAAGGAGATACTGTGATGATTGAAGAATGTCGGCCGATCTCTAAAAATAAAAGTTGGAGGTTGCAAGGAATTTTGAACAAGGCAGCTCAGGTCTAGAACGGAGTTAAATTTATGATTCAGATGCAAAGTATGTTGCAGGCGGCGGATAACAGTGGTGCGCGTAGACTGATGTGTATAAAGGTGTTGGGCGGTTCGAAAAGGCGTTACGCGGGGATTGGTGATGTAATAAAAGTAACTATTAAGGAAGCGATACCAAGAGGAAAAGTAAAAAAAGGTGACGTGTTTGATGCGGTTGTTGTGCGTACGAGAAAGGGAGTACGGAGAGCGGACGGCTCGCTAATTAGGTTTGACGGGAACGCGGCAGTGCTTTTGGATAAACAATTGAATCCTGTTGGTACCAGAATTTTTGGCCCAGTGACTAGAGAGTTGCGAAACGAGAAATTTATGAGAATAGTCTCCTTGGCACCTGAAGTGCTTTGAGGAACTAACTGAGCGAAAGAAATTATGAAGAAAATTAGGAAAGGCGATGAGGTTTTAGTAATTGCGGGCCGCGATAAAGGCAAACGCGGTGCGGTTATTCGAGTTCTTTCTGACGAGAAAGTTTTAGTGGAAGGTGTGAATATGGTTAAGCGACATACCAAGGCGAATCCCCAGGCAGGGAGCGCAGGCGGAATTGTGGAAAAGGAAGCTCCCATTTTTTTATCTAAGGTAGGCCTTTATAATCCTGGTACAAAGAAGGCGGACAGAGTGGGTTTTAGAGTTCTTCAAGATGGTAAAAAAGTACGCGTTTTTAAATCTAATGATGAAGTTGTAGATAGCTAGGGGTTAAGAGACATGCCGAGGTTAGAACAACATTATAAAGATATTATTAAAGATGAGCTTTCGAAAAAATTTAATTTCAAAAGTGCGATGGAGATTCCTAAGATAGACAAGATAACCGTCAATGTTGGTTTGGGTGAAGCCGTGGGGGACAAAAAGGTAGTAGAAAAGGCTGTCAACGACATTGCTTTGATTTCTGGACAGAAACCAATTGTGACCCTTGCTCGCAAATCCATCGCTGGTTTTAAAATTAGAGACGGTTGGCCAATTGGTGTGAAGGTAACACTGCGTAGAAAAAAAATGTATGAATTTCTTGACCGTTTGGTAAATGTGGCGATACCAAGGATAAGAGATTTTCGCGGTCTGAGTGCGAGATCCTTTGATGGTAGAGGCAACTATTCTATGGGAGTCAAAGAACAAATTATTTTTCCGGAAATTGATTATGACAAAATAGATGCGCTACGTGGGATGGATATCTGTATTACCACTACCGCAAAAAATGACGAAGAAGGTAAAGCACTTCTGGAAGGTTTTAAATTTCCAATGAAGGCTTAGAAGAACTTAGGAGTAGGTATGGCAAAGGTATCGATGGTAAATAGAGATCAAAAACGATTGAGGCTTGTTCAAAAATATGCGACTAAGAGAGCGAAATTGAAGGCTATTATAGTGGGCTTGGAGTATTCTTTTGATGAAAAGGAAGATGCGCGGGTTAGATTGCAGAAATTGCCGAGAGACTCTAGTAAATCTCGGGTTCGAAACAGGTGCAGCCTAACCGGCCGACCACACGGTTACTATAGGAAATTTGGGTTGTCGAGAAACGAGTTAAGGCGATTGGCTATGGAAGGGCATATTCCAGGTTTAGTCAAGGCTAGCTGGTAGGAATAAAAAGAGGTCCATAGACTATGAGTATGCAAGATCCATTGGCCGATATGTTTACAAGAATTAGAAATGCTCAGGCTAGGTTGAAAGAAAACGTGACTATGGATTCTTCCAAGAAAAAAGTTGCGGTGGCAGGGGTTTTAAAGGAAGAGGGTTACATTTCGGATTACGAAATCTTAAAAAAAGATTCTAAAGAGTTATTACAGATTGGGCTAAAGTATCATGAAGGTTCTGCAGTAATTGAGTCAATACAGCGGGTTAGTAAACCAGGGCTTAGAGTATATTGTGCGAAAGATAAGCTGCCTAAAGTGATAGGTGGTTTGGGTGTCGCTATTATTTCCACTTCTGCCGGTTTGATGAGTGATAGAGAAGCTAGGGCCAAGGGGATTGGTGGAGAGGTAGTTTGCGCAGTTTATTAATAAGGTAAAGTTTTATGTCTCGTATTGCTAAGGAACCGGTAAAATTACCCAGCGGAGTAAAGGCTGAATTAAACGATGGGCGAATCGTGGTATCTGGTTCGAAGGGGTCTCTTGATCTGGCCATCCCAAATAGTATTGATCTGGAGTTGGGTGAGGATGTCATAAAAGTAAAAACAGAATCGACTACCCAAAAGGCTAAAGCCTTGAGTGGAACGATCCGGGCACTCGTCCAAAATCTGGTTACGGGTGTGGACGCAGGTTTTGAGTATAAGCTCGAGATCGTCGGTGTAGGGTATAGGGCACAGGTTCAAGGAAAGAAACTAAATCTTTCTTTGGGTTTTTCTCATCCAATTGAATTCCCGATTCCGGAGGGCGTCGTTATAGAAACCCCTAGCCAAACAGAGGTGATTGTTAAGGGAGTGAACAAGCAACTGGTAGGCCAGGCCGCAGCTGATATCAGAGCTTTTAGACCGCCGGAGCCTTATAAGGGTAAGGGGGTTCGTTATGAGGGTGAGCACATTATAAGAAAAGAGGCTAAGAAGGCGTAACTGTGGATAGTAAAAAAGTATCGCGCATAAAAAGGGCGCTTAAAACTAGGATAAATATTAAAAGTAAGAAGGCGCTTCGGCTCTGTGTCTATAGGAGCCCTAGACATATCTACGCACAGATTCTTAGCGAGTCGGGCGCAAAGGTTTTGGCTGCTGCTGCGACGGTAGAGAGTGCCTTTAAAGAATCGGGTGTTCATTGTGGGAATGTAGCTGCTGCAGAAAAAGTGGGGAAACTAATTGCTGAAAGGGCCCAGGCAGTTGGTGTGAAGCAAGTTGCCTTTGATCGATCTGGTTATAGATATCATGGGCGAGTTAAAGCGCTTGCCGAAGCCGCGAGAAAAGCGGGATTGATTTTTTAGAGGAGTCGAGCATGGCTAACTTGAATGTTCCAGAAGGAAACGAAGGTTTTTTAGAGAAACTTATAGCGGTGAATAGAGTTGCTAAAGTTGTGAAGGGAGGTCGAATTTTCGGATTTTCAGCGCTAACCGTAGTGGGTGATGGCCAAGGCAGAATTGGTTTTGGAAGAGGAAAAGCTCGAGAGGTGCCCGTTGCGATCCAAAAGGCGATGGAAAATGCGCGGAAAAATATGACTAGTGTTGCCTTGGATGGTAGCACTTTGCAGTACTCCCTAGTTGGCGAACACGGTGCGGCGAAGGTTTATATGCAACCAGCATCTGCAGGAACGGGAATTATAGCTGGAGGAGCTATGCGAGCAGTCTTTGAAGTGGTGGGCGTGACTGATGTGTTAGCCAAGTGCATCGGTACTACTAATCCCGTGAATGTAGTACGGGCCACTGTTAATGGATTGAAGACTATGGTTTCCCTTGAACAGGTGGCTGCTAAGAGAGGGAAATCTGTGGATTCTATAAGAGGTTAGTGGCAATGGCAGACAAAAATTTACAGGTTAAACTTGTAAAAAGTCTAAACGGGAGACTTAAAAACCATAAGTTGTGTGCTTATGGTCTGGGTCTTAGACGGATCGGCCAAAGCAGGTCTGTTCAAGACACTTCGGAGAATAGAGGTATGATAAACAAGATTTCCTACCTTTTAGAAGTTGAGGAGGAGTAGCTGATGAGATTGAATTCTTTGCGTCCGGCGGAAGGTTCGCACA
>CAZXQY010000106.1:0-8686 GCA_964642505.1 uncultured Gammaproteobacteria bacterium
AAAACGGCTTGGTTTGTATATGGTAGAGCTATCTTTTTGGGGATGATTTGCCATAACCTCTCCTATGGTGGGTTCTGAAGTATTATTTAAAAGCGTGCTCTTTCGCGATGAAAATTGATATGTGTACTTATGATTACGTGCGTCAGGGTCAAATAGTTCAGGTTTAAGTCGTGTTTAAGATATGAATAACAGGGCTTCGAGTGCTATTCTATAAACTAATTCAGACGAATTATCCAACCCGTTTATGATACGGCGGGAGTATTAGCGTTGCAAACTTTCTTGGGTGGAGAATCTATCTAAATTAATGAAGGTTGTTGAGGAGCGCTAGTTGTAGAGTAAATGTTATGTCAGATGAATTGCTAGAGTATAAAACAGTCGGAATAGCTGGAGGAGGGCAGCTCGCTCTCATGATGATTCCACCAGCTAAGAAGTTTGGCTTTCAAGTTTTTATTTTAGATCCGGATGACGGTTGTGCTTCTGCTTCAGCAGCAGACAAATTAATAATAGGTGATTTCTCTTCGGCAGAAGCCTTTTATAAACTCGGAGAGATGAGTGATGTTATCAGTTTTGAAATTGAGAAAGTAAGTTCAGATCTTCTAAGAAAACTGGAAAAAAAAGGCAAGGTAGTTCGGCCGGCACCAAGCACTCTCAGAAAGATTAAAGATAAATTGACTCAGAAAAAAGAATTGACTCAACTAGGCGTTCCGGTTACTCCGTTTAAAGAGCTAGATAATAGAGAAGAATTGGTCAATAGGATACCTTGTGTGTGGAAAGCGAGAAAGGCTGGGTATGACGGAAAAGGAGTTATGGTTCTAACAAACGATTCGCAAGTGCAAAAGGTCCCGAAGTCTGCGGGGTACACTGAAGAGTTAGTGGAATTGGACTACGAGCTCGCGATACTGATAGCACGCAACTCTGAGGGACAAGTTGCTATTTATCCTACAGCGGAAATTATTATGAATCCTGGACAAAACGTGATGGATACTGTGGTTGTACCGGCTGCAGCTCCGGAATATTTGCAAAAAGAGTGTGAGCGGATTGCCCGGAAGCTGGTCGAAAATTTTAACTATGTTGGTTTGATGGCCGTTGAATTTTTTGTGGATAGCAAAGGTAGATTGTTGGTAAATGAGATTTCTCCTAGACCCCATAACAGCGGGCACTACACAATCGAAGCCTGCGAAACGTCCCAGTTCGAACAACATATTAGGGCAATAACTGACCAGGTACTTGGTCCGGTTGGATTGGCTTCGGCCGCTGCTACTTTTAATATACTTGGAGAACCGAAGTCTTTTGGGAAACCAATTTTTACAGGAATTGAGACATTCTGTGATGATGAAACGGTATACTTCCATGATTATTGCAAGTCAACTGTTAGACCGGGTAGAAAAATGGGTCATGTAACTGTGGTCGGAGAAGGCAGAGAGGTGGTATTAGAAAAGGCACGAAAAATTCAACAGTTAGTAAGAGCGGAGGGTGCAGATGAACGATGAGACAGTTAAACCTTTGGTTTCGATCATAATGGGTAGTAAATCGGACATCGCTGTGATGCAAGGTTGTATGGACGTTTTAGCCATTCTAAAAATTCCTTATGAAGTCGATATTGTATCGGCTCACCGGACGCCGCAAAAAATGTATTCATATGCTGAGAATCTTGAGTCGAGAGGGGTGTGTGTTGTTATTGCCGGCGCTGGCGGAGCGGCTCATTTGCCAGGTATGGTGGCCTCCATGACTATACTACCTGTTATCGGTGTACCGATTGCGGCCACTAAATTGGTAGGGGTCGATTCTTTGCTTTCGATCGTACAGATGCCCGCCGGGATACCCGTTGCAACTGTAGCTATCGACAATTCCGAAAATGCCGGATTGTTGGCTACCCAAATCTTGATGATTAAATATACTGATTTCTCGACTAGATTGAAAGATTATAGACTGAGGCTAGAATCTAAGGTTGAAGCCTCTTCTGCGACGAACAAGTCAGTCCATCTGCCGTAACTTCGGACATTTCCTTGGAGCGACATTGTTGGAAAATTTTAACTTTTTAAATTTAAGTATTGTTCGACAGAGAGTAAAAACATTACAAGTAAATCTTGGTTATAAATGTAATCAAGCTTGTACTCACTGCCATGTGAATGCCGGACCCAAAAGAACTGAAGAAATGTCTAAAGCCACGGTAGATGTTGTTTTAAACTTCATGCAAAAGGAATCCATTAGCGAAATCGACATTACAGGCGGAGCTCCAGAGCTTAATGTTAATTTCAGATTTCTAGTACAAGAATCTACCGCTTTAGGAGCCCAGGTCACGGATAGGTGCAACTTAACAATATTGACAGAGAGTAATTATAACGATTTGCCAAAGTTTTTAGCGGGGGAAAAGGTTAGAATTGTGGCTTCTATGCCCTGTTATACTTCTGCAAACGTCGATCGGCAAAGGGGCCGTGGAGTTTTTGAAAAAAGTCTTGAGGCTATGAGGATACTTAATGGTTTAGGTTACGGCAAGCCATCCTCCGGTCTAATTTTAGATTTGGTTTATAATCCTTCGGAACCCGTCTTGCCCCCAGAGACCCGGACTTTAGAACTGGAGTATAGAGATAGTTTCGATAGAGTAGGAGTGATGTTTAACAGTTTGTTAACGATGACTAACATGCCTATTAATCGATTTAAGGAGGGTTTAGCGAGAAAAGGGCAATTGCATTCTTATCAGAAACTCCTCAGAGACAATTTTGAAAGGTCTAACCTTGAACGCGTAATGTGTAGGTCGACTCTGAGTGTCGATTGGCGGGGTTATGTTTACGACTGCGATTTCAATCAAATGCTTTCTATTCCTGCAGGAGGTCAAAGTAAACGGCACCTATCTCAAGTCAAAAGTGAGTGCCTGGTGGGCGAAACGATATGCTTTAAGGAACACTGCTTGGGATGCCTTGCTGGTCGAGGTAGTAGCTGTGGCGGGTCCTTGGATAAGTTGGGTCAATTTTAAATTTGATGCTCACACTTTCAGTAATAGTACCCGTACTAAATGAAGAAAATCATTTGCCATTGTTGTTAAAAGATTTGTTGCTTTGCCGCAGAGAAGGCGACGAGATCATTATTGTAGATGGTGGAAGTACTGACGATGGGGTCTTGAAAGCAAAGGATTTGGTAGACGTAGTAGTGGAATCAGAAAAAGGTCGTGCCACTCAAATGAATAAAGGTGCCTCGATTTCTTCTGGTAAGGTTTTGTGGTTTATTCATGCTGATTGCAGATTGGGGAAGGTGCCTAGAATGGAAATTCAGAAGGCAATCGAAGCGGGGTTTAGGTGGGGACATTTCGGTGTAACTATAAGAGGAACTCGGAAAATCTATCGAGTTATAGAATTGCTCATGAATCAGAGAAGTCGTTTTTCTAGGATAGCAACCGGGGATATGGGGATTTTCGTTACGCGAGAATTATTTGAAGAAATCGGTGGTTTCCCCAATATAGAATTGATGGAGGACATCGAATTTTGCAAGAAAATAAAAAAGATAAAGCCGTTTGTTTCTGGTCGACGACTCGTAATCAGTGAAAGACGATGGGAAAAACACGGAATTTTCAAAACAATGTTCTTGATGTGGTTCTTAAGATTGGCATGGTTTCTCGGAGTGCCTTCCAGAGTTTTAGCAAAACACTATGACTAATGGTGATACACCGAGGCAAGGTGTTGTGTTGGTCTTTGCAAAGCGACCGGTTCTGGGCCAGGTAAAGACGCGACTTGCAAAAACTATGGGAGCAAAGGCCTCCTGTTTTGTCTACAGTGAGCTCTTATCAAGAACTATTTCCGAGATCAGCAAGGTAGACAATATTCAACCTTGGATCGTGGTCTCCAAGCAAGACGATATTCCTTGGTTTGAAAGGGTTTTAAAACCGAATGACTGGAAAGTTTCTTTTCAAGCTGAGGGTGACATTGGGCAAAGGATGCTACATTCCTTTGAACGGCATTTAGGCGCAAATACCTCTGTTATATTGGTGGGTTCCGATGTAGCGGATTTTTCTCATAGAGACATTGAGGTTGGCTTCAGTTTGCTTAGGGACGACCGAGTTTCGGTCATTGGACCTTCAACAGACGGGGGGTATTGGATGATTGGGCTAAATACCCTGTTGCCAAACATTTTCGAAGGTATTCCTTGGTCCTCCTCCAGTGTTTTTAAACAAACTATAAAGAAGATCCGGAAAGTAGGGAACGAGCCGCGGCTTTTGCCGATTAGAACCGATATCGATGAAGTAGAAGATTTGCTCACGTTATTACTGGCTTCTTGAAATAACAATATAGGATGCGGTAGTAACTTGGTACAGGTAGGCGATTTTCCAAATTAATTTCGATACACTAAAACAATTCATATTGTCGTAAACTAAATGTCCGTCGGAGAGGTGGCCGAGTGGTTGAAGGCGCACGCCTGGAAAGTGTGTATGCGGTAATCCCGTATCGAGGGTTCGAATCCCTCTCTCTCCGCCATAATTTAATGATGGGAGTTGTCAATGGAATGGGAAATCTATTTATCTGGTGAGATCCATACGAATTGGAGGGCGGAAATTATCGAGATGTGTCGAGAAAGGGAATTGCCCGTTGCTTTCTCGAGTGCAGTGACCGATCACGAGGCTAGTGATTCCGCAGGAGATCTGTTAGGTCGAGTAAAATCCGGCTTTTGGCGCGACCATCAATCTTCCAAGGTTAACGCTATAAGAACTAAGACTATGATCGAACAAAGCGACCTCGCTGTGATTAAGTTTGGAGATAAATATAAACAGTGGAATGCGGCCTTTGAAGCTGGTTTGTGTGCTGCGTTGGGTAAACCATACATCACTCTGCATGCGGACGCCTTAGTGCATCCCTTGAAAGAAGTCGATGCTACTTCAATGGCCTGGGCTGAGACGACCTCGCAAGTAGTAGGAATCCTAGAATACGTGACGACTAAATAATGTGAGTCCTCCGATATCCGAGCATTTCTAAGCAAAACAAGATTGGAGACTATGTGCCAAGCGCTTGCTCAAGATCCGCTATTATATCGTCAATATGTTCAATGCCAATAGATAGTCGGACGAAACCAGGGGTCACGCCGGCCTTTAGCAGTTCGTCTTCATCCAGCTGCGCATGGGTCGTAGTAGCAGGATGGATCGCCAGGCTTTTGGAGTCTCCGATGTTTGCGACATGGTAAAACATTTTCAGTTTATTGATAAATGCCTGACCGGCTGTTTTTCCACCCTCTAATTCAACGCCCATTAATCCTCCGTAATTACCCCCCATATAGTTGTCAGCACGTCTTTTAGTCTCCCCTTTTTGTACACTCGGGTGAATAACTTTGGAAACTTTGGGGTGAGACTTAAGGTAATCTGCAACGGCTAGTGCATTTTTGCAATGGCGCTCCATTCTAAGAGCGACTGTCTCAATACCCTGTAAGAATAGAAAAGCGTTGAACGGGGACATGGCTGCACCAGCGTCTCTCAGCAAAGTCACTCGGGCTTTTAAAATATAAGCGATCGGCCCAAGGGGTTTTGCGGCCTCAATCCAGACTGCACCATGATAGCCGTTATCAGGTTCAGATAGCGCCGGAAAGCGATCTTTATGCGCTTCCCAATCGAAATTCCCCCCGTCTATAATTATTCCGCCGATCGAACTACCGTGCCCTCCCAAGTATTTCGTCGTCGAGTACATCGTGATGGCGGCGCCATGTTCAAAGGGTCTGCAGATTATAGGTGCCGCAGTATTGTCCATTACCAAGGGAACTCCGAATTCTCTTCCAATAGAAGCCACTTCCGCGATCGGGAAAACTTCAAAGCTGGGATTTGGGTAGGTTTCCGCGTAGTAAGCTCTAGTCTTATCGTCCGTCGCTGCCCGAAAATTCTCTGGATCTCTTGGATCTACGAACCTTGCTTCGATTCCCATATCTTTGAATGTGTTTTTAAAAAGGTTAAAAGTTCCACCGTAAATATGGCCGGAACAAACGAAATTATCTCCGGTCCTCGCAATGTTTTGAATGCTGTAAAGTGAGGCTGCTTGACCCGAAGCTACAGCTAATGCTGCAACCCCACCTTCCATATCCGCTAATCGCTTCTCCAAAACATCATTGGTAGGATTCATAATCCTAGTATAAATATTACCAAGTTCGGATAGTTCAAAAAGTCGCGCCGCGTGATCTGTGTCTTGAAACTGATAGCTTGTTGTCTGATAGATCGGGACCGCTACTGAGCCGGTTTCAGGGTCTGCCCTGTAACCTGAATGCAATGCTTTCGTTTCTCTTTTGTAAGTCATTAGTGTTCTCCGTTGGCGCCTAAAATTATTGACCTAGACTACATGGGGTATTTGAGATTTCGTTATTGTATCTCATTTTGGAGCGATTGAGCAGCAGTGAAGTTTTTGTGGCGGGTGATTTTTAGGAATTAAAACCAGAGTTCGCAGGATTTTTTAGATACATTGTCTATAGCGAAAGCCAGCAAATCCGATTTAATTAAAACAAAGCTGCTAAGGGAAACCTTTTTGGTTGGTCAGGTGTTTTATGATTTGTGTCATAATTGAATAAAAGTATCTTGATAGGATAACTGGAAAGGATGATATTCCAATGAAATTAGAAAATATTAGAGTTTTGGATTTATCTTTGTTTCTGCCTGGACCTCTACTGACTCAGATGATGGCTGACCACGGGGCAGATGTGATCAAATTAGAACCCATTGGTTACGGCGAGCCGAACAGGGAAATTGGGCCTAAGCGAGACGGGATAAGTGTTTATTTTGCTAATACACACCGAAATAAGCGAAGTATTCAAATAAATTTAAAAACTGACACCGGTAGACAGGCAGTCTTAGATCTTGCCAAAACATGTGACGTTTTCGTCGAGGCGTTCCGCCCTGGTGTGGCAGAAAGATTAGGAGTTGGGTATGAACAGTTGAAAGCAGTGAATCATAATATAATCTACTGTTCAATGTCTGCGTGGGGACAGGATGGACCCTATGTAAATAGGCCCGCTCACGATCTAGCAACGGAGGCAATTGCGGGCATTTTGAGCATCAATGTGGGTAAGGATGGAAAACCGGCTATCCCTGGAATAGCCAATGCCGATATGCTCTCATCGATGATGGGATTAAGTGGAATCTTAATGGCTTTACTTCGACGTACAGAAACGGGAGAAGGTGATTATATCGACATAGCGATGGCGGATAGTTTGTTGGCAGCGAGTCCTAATAATATGGGTACCGCTTTTGCGGATAAAAAACCGCCGATCATAAATGAAGAGCGGGCTTTAGGCGGATATGCGATGTATCAAATTTATGAAACGAAGGATGAAAAATATGTGGTGCTAGGTGCATCGGAGATGCATTTTGCTGAAGCGGTACTTGGGAAGCTTGGGAGGCCGGATTTGTTGGAATACTGTGCGCCACCCCCAGGGCCTACTCAGGATCCGGTGAAGGAATTTCTAACCGGCAAATTTAAGTCAAATGATCAATCTTACTGGGTAGATTTTTTTGAAGAAGTAAACGCGGCGTTCGCTCCTGTGAACAATTTAAGACAGGGGCTGGATGACGTTCAGATTAGACACCGAGAAATGGTGATCGAAGATAGTCGAGGTTGGGAGCACCTAGGTATTCCGATAAAGTTTAGGAATGAACCAGGGAAGGTTACGTTTACTTTTCCTAATCTCGGACAGCATACGAAGGAAGTATTGGGCGAGTTAGGGTACGACCATAACACCTTAAAACAAATGGAGGAATCAGGGGTTTTCTAGTATCTTCAGCAGAATTTCTCGAGAGACTAATATAACTGAATTAGCTTAGAGATATAACCAGATGCGATACCAAGCGGCAATTCAGCCGCCAATTGATTTATAGACAAGATTTGACGAATTCGACATAGTATAATGCTTTAGAGGAATCCTATTTTTCGAGGACATGGACAATGGCAGAATTTGATAAGGTTATAAAAGGCGGGATGGTGGTAGATGGCTCACGCGGACCCCGTTACCGTTCCGACGTTGCTATAAAGGATGGAAAGATAACAGAGATAGGCCACATCGAAGCCAATAGGGCGGCTGAAGTACTCGATGCAGACGGGATGATCGTGGCTCCTGGTTTCGTCGATCTACATACGCACTATGATGCCCAACTGTTTTGGGACCCGTATTGTTCAATATCCTCTTGGCACGGTATTACGACGGTGGTGATAGGAAATTGTGGGTTTGGTTTTGCTCCCGTTGCGCCGGAGGCTCGGGAAAGAGCTATGCTTAGTATGACGCGGGTTGAAGCGATTCCATTGGCGTCGATGAAGGAAGGTATGCCTTGGGACTGGGAAACATTCCCAGAGTACTTGGACAGTGTTGATAGAACTCCGAAAGCCATGAATATAGTGCCCTATGTACCTATTGGTCCTATTCTTATATCTGTGATGGGCCTAGACGAGGCCAAGTCGGGTCGTATGCCCACTACAGAAGAGCATGTCGAAATGTGCAGGATTCTGGAAGAGTCACTGGATGCTGGGGGATGTGGTTGGTCCGCCCAAAGGTTGCCACCCTCTGGCCCTGGAGGAGCTCAGTTAGATTATGACGGTACTGCGATGCCTACGGACGTGATGAACAACCAAACCGCTATCGAGTTTGCGAAGGTCCTCCGCGCCAGAAATGCGGGGCATATGCAATCGACAATGGTGACCGGGGATCCGAAAGCTGATCAGGCTCACATGGAGGAACT
>CAZXQY010000107.1:0-8289 GCA_964642505.1 uncultured Gammaproteobacteria bacterium
ACCGATTTTGTCCGGTCGACCAGCCAAATAAATAGGGTGCTCTACCAAGAACTTTACTAAACTGTTCCCGTGCGACGGTAAAATTTTGACGGTTCTGTCGTCTAATGTCCCTCATCAAAAAAACGATGACTGCAAGTAAAGTCCCTAAATGTGCTGCAACATCGAAACCTATTCCCTGATCATCCCAATTGGTAATTTTAGGTAAAAGGACTAAATGCCCCGAACTAGATATTGGTAAGAATTCTGTGACACCTTGCACTAACGATATCGCTAGAATATTTATTACGTCCATTTTAGATTTTTTCTCCCAATATTATAGGCGAAAGCACTCGTCGCTTTGAAAACCATTTAGCGCCCCATCAAAGTTTTTACCGAGTGCCATCACCTTCATGTAATGACCCATTTCCGTCGGTAATAACAACCTCTTTACCTCCTGCGCTATACGGTACTGTTCGACCGAATCTTTATTAAAGGACTCCGAAAAAAATGCCTCAACTTTATTATTTACCAGAAATCTTTCTTGAGTCGTATAACCGAGCAGATTAAACCCAATATCAGTGGCACACCGCGCCAAATCTGAGTAGTTTACTGACGTAGTAATATCTTGGAGGCCAGGGAGGAAAAAGGGATCGACGTTGCGCGTATGACGGAAGTGACATTTTAAAGTCCCAGAAAATCTATCCGGTCTTAGAAATTCTTTTCCTGGATATCCGTAATCTATGACTAGTAGCACTATCCGATTTGCCCATTCAAAAACCGATCCAAGCCAAAGATCCAAATCCAAAATTTTTTCGGTTTGATACCCCGAATTGTAGTTTTTTAGAGCCTTTACTATCTCCTCTGGGACCACCCCGTTTTTCTTTTTCCAAAGAAGACTGGGTTCCAAATAACCGACACCCATTTCTTCTACCTCACCTTCATTAACGAGATATCTAGCCGCAGGCATCGCGTCAAGTACTTCATTGGCGATTATTACACCATTGAGGGGCTCCTCCGGAACCTTTTCATGCCAGAAAAATTGTCCGGACCGCCCACGAATTGTTTCCTGCTGCCTTTGCCTCATAGCCTTATTAGGCTCAATTACATGGTATTTGAATTTAGGGGAATCGCTATGGCATTCTAGTTCTTTACAAATATTATTTATTAAACTTCCGTCTCCCGCCCCAAATTCAAAGATATCGCCTTCCGTTACCGATAAGATGGACTTAACCTCATTAGCCACACATTTACTAAATAATTCTCCGCTGGTAGGGCCAGTCACAAAATCTCCACGCCCCCCGAAAATCTCGTTTTCTGCGTTGTAATATCCTAAATTCGGCATATACAGGACAATTCGCATGTATTCGTCAAAGCCGATCACTCCATCCTTTTTGGCATTGATGGCGCTTATCACCGAATCCGTAACCTGCTGAGACCTGACCCGATCAGATTCTCGCAAAGAAGGAAAGTTGTCAATTGAAGTCATTAGTTGTAAAAATATGTACTTTATTTTTGCGAAATTGTATCAGATGACCCAAAGAGATTCGCTGAAACGTGCGCTGTCAAAACGTGTTGCTCTAGTGACAGGAAGTGCGACCCGATTAGGAAAAGAAATTGCCCAGAAATTACATACCTCAGGGTTTGACGTTTGCATCCACTATCACTCATCGTCCGCCAAAGCTCAGATATTAGCAGATATACTGAATTCTAAACGAACCGATTCAGCTTTTCTAATTGGCCAAGACTTGAGAGACAAGGATGCCGCTCGGAAGATTATCTCACAGTTTAAAAAGCATAGAAAAAGACTAGATTTACTGGTAAACAATGCGTCAATATTTCACAAGAATTCACTGAAGCCGACCTCGATTAAAGATTGGGACAACATAATAACTACTAATACTCGAGCACCCTATTATCTATCGCTCAGCGCAGCTCCGCTTCTCAAACGGACAAATGGATCGATAATAAATATCTCTGACATTCATGGGAAAAGACCCAGACCTGACTACTCTATTTACTGCGTTTCAAAAGCCGCTCTAAACGCCGCCACACTATCGTTAGCTATAGAGCTGGCCCCCAATATTCGAGTTAATTCAATAGCTCCTGGAGCAATAATTTGGGCCAAAAGTGAAAAATCTGCTGAACGCACTAAAGCCATTGGAGCAACGCCACTCGAACGAACGGGAACCCCAAAAGATATTGCAGAAGCTGTTCTTTACTTCGCTGAATCGAATTACCTGACCGGCCAGATTTTAAATATCGACGGTGGTCGTTCTTTAAACATATGACGAACTATTTATCCGGAATCTTAAGCGTGGGTACCGAAGAGCCGAGAAACCAACGGTCTCGGACGCCATCATACCACCAATTCTGATTATAAAATTTTGTGGCTAGTACCCCTGAATCGATTTCATAATATTCGATTTTTGAAACAACACGAGCAGTAATACCGTCTTGCGATAATAATTTACTAAGGTTCTCGTAGGAAACCACCCTATGATCAACGATTGATTCCATAGAAAAATCAACTAGGTTATTGCTCTTTGTCCGTTGAAATTGTCGAATTTCTTCATAGTAGCCCCACCGCAACGAATTAGCGTAGGATTGAACGGTATCCTCAAGTAGTTTTACACGAGTAGGGGAACTGATACGACCATCTACATAAGAATACCCGGTGAAACAACTGCTCAGAGAAATTAGTAGTGCTATCAAACAAACCTTAAATGACAATGAAAAACCCCTCTTTTTCATAAAAAACGATTCCATTCTATGCTTCGATGCCGGAATACCTTAATGTCGAATAGACTCTGAAAATTGTGCTTCGTAAAGCCTAGAGCGACCTGACTACGTTCGGATAAGACATCCTGTAAAGGAAAAGCTCCGTGCAGGTTAGAATGTAAATCACCGTTAATCCAACTAGCCTCCTCGCCATCCATTCCATCCATCACTAGTATGTCTAAATCTAGACATACTCGACCAGATCGTTTCGAATATTTTAACCTGCCGCAACTAACTTCTATCGATTTAAGGGTTGCTTTCAATTCGTTCAGGTCCAGTGGCGATTCGAACTTTACGGCAAGATTCCAATAAAAAGCTCCTTCGTTGGAGAAATCCGAGCTTTTATAGATCCGGGATATATCCATACGTCCGAATCTCTCCTTTATCAACCTGAGACCTTTCGACACATGGGCGGCACGTCGGAAATTACTAGCCACTCCAACGCCGACAGACCTTGCTGGAACAAGCGTCAATTGCGTTCCCCCCGTTCCACAACGATGCCTACATCTTTGACTCCATTAAGGACCCCGACCTTATTTATTTTTAGGCGTAGCCACGGCAACCCAAACTCCCTCATTAAAACCTTAGATAGATTCTCTGCCAAAGCTTCTAACAGATTAAATTGGCTACTTCCAACAAATTCCATGATACGATCACTTATGGCTTTGTAATCGACAGTATCATCTAATTTATCACTATCTGAAGCGACTCCAATGTCAACTGCAAAATCCAAATCGATCACTAAAGTTTGTAGTATTTTTCGCTCCCACTCCCAAACTCCTATTTTAGCATCGACCCTTAAATCTTTGAGGTAAATCATGTCCATTTTTAAAATTCGTATCCAAATAGAATAAAATGAATTGAATTTTAACAAATTGCTCACATTCTGTATGGTTCAATAGAAGACTCGCAAACAATGCTTACAATTGTCTCTCTTTGCCTGCTTGGATACCTATTAGGTTCTCTGTCAGCAGCAATAATAGTGTCGAAAGTAACTGGACTCGCCGACCCTAGGAGCGTAGGTTCTGGAAACCCAGGTGCAACCAATATACTCCGGTATGCCGGGAGAAAAGTCGCTACTGTGACGTTATTAGGCGATCTTTTTAAAGGATTTATCGCAGTAAAACTAGCACATTTAGTTGGCCTTACTACCGAAGAAAGCTCTATCGTCGCCCTAATGGCCTTCCTCGGACATCTCTATCCTATTTTCCATAATTTCAAGGGAGGTAAGGGAGTGGCTACTTTAATAGGCGTAACAAGCGCATTGTACTGGCAAATAGGATTGTGTTTTATATTAAGTTGGCTTCTCCTCGCAAAATTGAGTAAATATTCTTCCTTTTCAGCCCTAATGTCTTCGATACTATTGTTGGTACTAATTGGAAATGCGAGTCAGTCTTATTTTTCAACTATATGTTTTTCCGTCATGGTTGCCCTTCTCTACTTTAAGCATCTGGAGAACATCAAAAGATTATTGGCCGGGAAAGAAAAGAAAATTGGAGAATGAGGGAATATTCTTCAACGCTCATTCTGACACTCTAACTTCAGCGAGCGACCATCTCGGTCGAATATTGATTTCGGATCCATCACTTTCTCCTCTGAGCAATCTCTGACATCCCGCAAATGCTATCATGGCACCATTATCGGTAGCGTAAGCCAAAGACGGGAAAAAAACCTCGCAGCCCATCTCCTCTGAGGTGGCGCTTAAAGCCTGCCGTAGAGCGATATTTGCACTCACCCCACCAGAAACCACTAATCTCTTGGCTTTAGTGAATCGTATTGCGCGCTTAGACTTTATTACAAGAGTCTCTATTACTGCTCGGCTGAATTCCAAAGCAACATCGGCTTTCTCCTGTTCGCAGAGCGACAGCCCTGAAATAGTATTCATCACACTGGTTTTTAAACCACTAAAACTTAAATCAAGTCCGGGCCGATCTGTCATTGGTCTCGGGAAGCGATATTTATCTGGGTGGCCTAGTAACGCCAGTTGTTCTACAGCAGGCCCCCCCGGATAACTCAAACCAAGCATTTTCGCCACCTTATCAAAAGCTTCCCCCACGGCATCGTCCAAAGATTCTCCAATGATAGAATAAGACCCCAGTCTGTCGACCATAATGAATTGGCTGTGCCCACCTGAAACTAACAATGAAAGAAAAGGGGGTTGTAGTCGATCTGACTCTAAATACGGGGCAAATAAATGCCCTTCTAAATGATTAACAGCAAGTGAAGGAATTTTTAGCGCCCAAGCTAATCCCCTGGCAAAGCCGGCTCCGACTATGAGTGCTCCCGCTAATCCTGGCCCTCCCGTGTAGGCCACAGCATCTATTTCACTAAGTGTTCTTTGGCCTCGAGCTAAGACTGTTTCAAGTACAGGGACAAGTTTCTCCAAATGATCGCGGGATGCTAATTCTGGCACTACACCCCCATACTCAGCATGAAGATCCGCTTGGCTATGCACCGCATCGCCCAGAAGACCGTCTACGCTATCGTAGAGAGCTAAGGCTGTTTCATCGCAAGAAGTTTCTACACCAAGCACCAACATAATCCGTAGTTTACAGCTCTTACTACTCGACATCGAGGAAAAAAGTTATATACTTCTTTGCTATTGAGATCGAAAAAAATGTAATTATGGAAAAGATTTATGCCAAGTGTAAGAGTAAGAGAAAACGAACCTTTTGATATAGCTATACGACGATTTAAAAGAGCTTGTGAGAAAGCCGGTGTTCTGGCGGAGGTCCATCGAAGGGAGTTCTACGAGAAACCTACCACCACGCGTAAAAGGAAAGCAGCGGCAGCGGTCAAACGCTGGCAAAAAAAAATGATGCGACATTTGCCGCGCCAGAGGCATAGATAATTGGGTTGAGAATTTTACAAAACACTTAAGATTTTCTGATCTGACCAAAGTGTCTAGCAATATAACAAATAAAATAAAAGACGATTTAAAATCAGCCATGAAGGGAAGGGACAAAAAGGCCGTGTCTGCTATTCGGCTAATCCTTTCGTCTATCAAACAAAAAGAAGTGGATACTCGTCAAAAGATCGATGACTCTGAAGTCATAACTATTCTGGGAAAACTAGCCAAACAACGCAAAGATTCGATATCGCAATACAAAAGTGCGTCCCGAGACGACCTGGCTTCCATAGAAGAACACGAATTAAAAATAATCAATAATTACCTCCCCAAACAGTTATCGGAGGCCGAAATTAGAAATCTGGTCATTACTGCGATAGAAGAAATTGGGGCTCAAAGCCCGAAAGACATGGGCAAAGTAATGGGAAAACTAAAAGAAGAATTAAAAGGAAAGGCAGATATGGGTATAGTCAGCAGGACAGTTAAAGAATGCCTGTAAATAGCGTACGGTAAGGATCTAGGCCGATATTCAGAAAGACCCCGTAACAAAACCGGTCTCGGAGGTGTAGGAATTCCTAATGGCCAACCGAATACCTAAGGAGGTCATCGACAACATCCTTGAAAGAGTTGATATTGTCGACGTCATAGAAAACCATCTATCCTTAAAGAAAACCGGAAACAATTACACAAGGTGCTGTCCTTTTCACGATGAAAAGACTCCTTCTTTCTCCGTAAACCAAAAACAACAGTTCTACCACTGCTTCGGTTGCAAAGCCTCTGGAAATGCCATAAGTTTTCTGATGGACTATTCGGGGTTGGATTTCGTTAGCGCGGTCGAAGAATTAGCTTCTAGATGCAACGTTAGAATTCCGGATAATGGTACTCTTTCTAAAACACCCAATCACAACTACTTAATCCAGACATTAGAATTCGCTGCCTCTTTTTATGGACAACAATTGCGAAAATCAAAATCCAGAGAAAAAGCTATCGACTATCTTAAAGGTCGTGGGATTTCTGGAGAAATCGCTAAAGAATTTCGGTTAGGTTACGCTCCGGAAGGATGGGACAACCTAATAAACGCTCATCGTTCTCGAAGTCTCAAAGATTCTAATCTAACCGCTGCCGGCTTGGTTGCCGAAGGAAAAAACAAAATCTATGACAGACTGAGAGAGCGAATTATCTTTCCTATAAGAAATCGCCGAGGACAAATCATCGGTTTTGGAGGAAGGACTCTCGGTGATCAGCAACCAAAGTACCTAAATTCACCTGAGACCGCACTTTTTCAAAAGGGTCGAGAACTCTATGGCTTATACGAGTCTTTGCAAAGAACAAAACCTAGAGAAATACTAGTGGTAGAAGGATATTTGGACGTAATAAGCCTTCACCAGGCAGGATTAACCTACGCGGTAGCTACTCTCGGTACTGCTATCACTCGTAATCAAATGGAAAAACTTTTTAGAGAGGCATCCAAATTGATCTTCTGCTTCGACGGCGACGCAGCCGGCTACAAAGCGGCACACAAATCCCTTGAATTATCCTTACCTCTTTTGAAAAACGACCGCCAAATCAACTTCTCCTTTCTACCGGATGGCAGCGATCCAGACTCTCTCATTCGAGAAGTGGGCGCTCAACATTTTTTTGAGCATTGTGAAATTTTAAACCCTAGTGATTTTATCCTCAAGCTAATAGCAAAAGAAACGAGCTCTGAGGCAAATGAATCGAACGCTGCAATTGTCGCAAGAGCTAAGCCCTATATTTTGAGCATACCAGACTCAACACAACGAGCTCCCGCCATTAGGCGTCTCGCAGAGGCGACAGGATTTGATTCTAGGATACTGTGGAGGGAGCTTAATCCCAAAACACGAGAAAGAAATGAAAACAAATTCAAATCTCGATTAACGGATTTCGTCACGCGCCCTCTACTTGACCAGCTCTCAACCATCTTGTTGTTTTACCCGTCTGTTTCCAAAATTTTGGACAACGAAACAGGTGTCATGCTACAAAAAGAAATAGAAGATTCTAACTTTTTTTTGGAAGTATGGAATCAAGCGAGAAAGGAGAACCCTAATCAAGCGATAATGTTTGAAAGAATGCGGCAGCTAGACCGTTTCGACAAAGCTAAAGAGCTATTGTCTCTCGAGCTACCTTTTTCAGAAGAGCATGCCCGAGAAGAGTTTAAAGATGGAGTCAAAAAACTAAAAATAAAAAGTCAGGAAAATATCATAAAGCAATTCAATCATTTGCCACTCACCCAATGGACCGAGGAACAGAAACAGCTAGTACGGGATTATAAAAAGAACCAAATCCCGACAAAACCACTATGAAAAACAGCATATTAGTGGTAACATCCCGTGCTCTCGCCGGAGGAAGCAGAACAAAATCCGATCCGGTAGGACGTTCAAAATACTATGAGAGGGGTTATCAGGTTGACTAAAACTAAGTCTGGCTCGGTCACTAAAAAAAAGGTCGTCAAGAAGACGGTTGCTAAGGGGAAAACGTCCGTAAAGAAAAAAACCACGAAAAAGACGGGCTCAAAAAGAAAATTGAGTAAAAAAACTACCGCAAATTCTTCTGCGAAGAAGACCGCATCCAAAAAAGTCGCCCGCAGAAACTCTGGTAAAAATAAAGCCTCCAAAAAAAAGATTAATGCTAAAAAATCGACTGTAAAAAAAGCTGTGGCGAAA
>CAZXQY010000107.1:8299-8576 GCA_964642505.1 uncultured Gammaproteobacteria bacterium
AAAGAAAAAAGCTACCGGAAAAAAAACACTAACGAAAAAAACTGCCAGAAAAAAAACACTAACGAAAAAAACTGCCAGAAAAAAAACCGCTGTAAAGAAAAAGGTAGTCAGCTCCAAAACCCCTAAGAGAAAATCAAATAAAAAAAACACTAAATCGACAAAGAGTGTCGAAAAAGCAATCCTAAAAAAAGAAGAAGTTGATAGTTCTCAACAGAAAGCTCGACTAAAGATATTGATCGAAAAAGGGAGAGAGCAAGGCTTTCTCACTTATCATGAG
>CAZXQY010000108.1:0-7285 GCA_964642505.1 uncultured Gammaproteobacteria bacterium
AAAAGTTAACAGAACGAATTGAAAGAAGTCAGGAAATAGGGATCTTTCTCAGAGGACTAAAAACAAAGGTAACAAGTGAAAGACAAGATAAAATCCTAAGACAAAGACTGAATGGGTTGAGTACTTTGTTTCCTGAGGATTCAGAGGTTAATATACTTGGTGAAAAAGCAATGGATGCTCTCGAAAGCAAAGATGATGAAATGCTCAATCTAGCGACTAATCAATTACGATTTCATATTGCTGATGTCTACAGGATACATCATCGTCTAATACGTAATCGACGCAAGGATGCGGCAGATTGGGTATTCGTGAATAGGGGACCAGATTTGGTAGAAGTAGAACCCGAGGATTTTGGGGGACATGTTTCAATTAGGTATACAAAAGATTCAAGATTTGAAAGTTTTTTTGATCTTTTTGAACAGTGGATGATTGATCTTTGCGAAAAAGGACTTGAGGATTCTGAAGCAGTCAAACAATTTGGGGATACAGTAAAGTCATCATTTGAAGCTATTAGTTCAGGGTTAGATAATTCAGAAAGCATTTTAACAAATGATTTGATAAGTCCAGAATTGAAAAACTCATTCATAGAAATTTTTAATGAAATTAATACTGAACCGAGCAGGGGAGATCAGGTTGCAGCTTTTCTTTTGGAATGTAGAAGAGAAATTAGAGTTGAACCTAGGATGGATGTCAAAATCTGTATTTATGGAAGTAATAAAAATGATTTAATCAATTCTGCAGAATCATTGAAAAATTCCCCCAGTGTCTTAAGTGATTCGGTTAAACTGGCCTGGGAAATTGACACTTCATCCGAAAATATTTCAAACATTGTAAGGCACGATCCAAGTATTGACTTCTTATTCTGTTCAAGGAAAGAAGAAGAGGGTTTAAATTTAGATTTTTGCAATGTTTTGATTCACTTAGATCTACCTTTTGATCCATCTCGTCTGGAACAAAGAATGGGTCGTTTAGATCGTTATGGAAGAACATCTCCGGTCAATCAATGGGTCGTCTTACCATACTTGGATAATCCAAATACTAACTTGTGGCAAGTTTGGTTTGAAGTCTTGTCAAATGGATTCAAAATTTTTAATGAATCAATTACGGATGTGCAACTTGCTTTAGATAATTTAATGGGAAAATTAGTTTTTTCGCTAATCCATCGCTCTGAAGCATTGATAGGTTCTATAACAACGGTGAGAGAAGAATAGCGAAAAGAAAGGGAAAAGATTGATGCTCAATATACTTTAGACCAAGTGCTTCAAGAAGAGGAATCTGAACATAGTATTTTTGAAGAATTAGATAATGTTGATGCAGAAGAAGAAGAAATTTCTGAAGCAATTCATGGATGGATGGGGGAATGTCTTAAATTCAAGTACAAAGGTGACAGAAATGGAATGTACCAAATAGAGTGGCACAGAAAAGAAAAACCCCTTCTTCCGATTGAACCTTGGGCAAATGATTTTCAAGCTCCATTCAGTCTAACCTATACTAATCAAAGAGCTAATCTAAATATATATAATAGGGACCATGATGAAATTGTTCAATTGATAAGAGTAGGCAGTCCATTGTTGACAGCTATTTTTAAAGAATATAATTGGGATGATCGAGGGACGGCATTCGCCACCTGGCGAAATTATAAATCATTTAATAGTCAAGAATGGATAGGTTTTAAGCTTTGCTATCAAGTTTCAAAATGGAATGAAAAAATAACTAATGAGCAAGGAGAACATGTATTAACTATGGAGGAAGAATTTGCATTTGAAACAAAATTGGATTCATATTTACTCCCATGGACTGAAGTGATTTATGTTGATGAACAACTTGGGGTCGTTGAAGATGCAACATATCTTACCTTACTATCACAACCTTATAACCCAGGAGAGGCAGCTTACGTTGATTACAATCTAGGTAATGATAAAAAACCACTTTTTGAGTTTATGCCTAAAGACATATTTGAAGAAAAATGTTATGCCATCCGTGAAGAGTCTGAAAGATGGTTGAGAGACCAACCGAGTTTTAAAATAAATATTCTAAATTTGTTAGGGAGAGCAAAAATAGATATATCTAAAAAAACAAAGCGTTTACGCCAAAAACAGAAAAATGCTTCTAGGGAGGCAAAATATGATATAGAAAGAGAAATTCTAATAAACAATTTAGTACTTGAAGTCGTGGACAAACCTCAAATAAAACTTGATGCAATTGGAGCAATTATTCTAAGCAACAAAAATCCCCAAGAATTTCTAGAAGAAGTATGAATTTAGAAAAACCATTAGAGGGAATTTATGCTTGGTCTAGTTTAAAAAAAGTTTTAAAGGAAGATCATTCTGCTGAAGATTTTTGCTGTTCAGAAAAACCTTTCGAAAGACTACGTCTCTGTATACAAGATAAACCAAACTCAAATTTAAGTGAAAAAGACCGCTTAGTACGTCTTAGACAGGCACTACGTTATGGAAGTATTACATTAAAAGAAGATTCTCTCCCTTTTCCAAATAAAAGTGGATGGCCTGACCAGAATGATTATGCCGAATTTGGGATGAGCGTAAGTGCAGGAGGGTCTGTTACTGCAAAACCATGGAATCCTGAGTGGCTTGAGGAGAAAAATGGAGCAGTTGATGAAGCTTCTATGGGTGCAGGTCTAAGACCATCAATTAGCAATCCACCAGATTCAGATCCGTGGGTAAAAAATAAATTTTCTTTTGAAAAGTATAGAGGTCCGGGTCAAGCCATGGCATTAAGATCGATTTTGCACATGCCAAAAGAAAAGACCTTACTCGTTATCCTTCCAACAGGTGAAGGGAAAAGTTTGCTCTATCAAGCTTTGGCAGTTCAAGAAAATAACAAGACTATTGCCGTAGTAGTCCCCACTGTAGCACTTGCATATGACCAACAGAATAGTCTTCCAAAAATAGAGGAGTTGAAAACTAAAAATAATCATGCATACATAGGAGGCCAAGACGAAGATAACGCAAGTATTCTTACATCTATTCCAACAGGTGATCAAGGATTATTATTTGCTGCCCCTGAAGCACTTGTTGGAAGTTTGAGAAACCCACTCGTTGAGGCAGCAAAGAATGGGAAACTTGGTGCATTAGTGGTAGATGAAGCTCATCTTGTGTATGCCTGGGGATCCGATTTTCGAAGTGACTATCAAAAATTAGCTGCACTTATTACAGAATTAAGATCCGCAGCTCCTAGAGGTAAAAAACCAAAAGTTATTTGTTTATCTGCAACTATTGATGCTGAGTCATTTGAAACTCTAAATTCACTATTTTCTCCTGAAGATGAGTCTATTTCTGTTATTCCATCTGCTAGACTGAGGCCTGAACCCGATTTATGGGTTGCATCTGTAGAAAACAGAAAAACAAGGGAAAATAGGGTGCTCGAGGCATTAAGGCATCTTCCAAGACCAGCTATACTTTACGTAACTGAGCAAATCGAAGCAGAATATTGGTCAAAACTTGTAAAAGAAGAAGGATATAAAAATAGTAAAATGATACATGGCGGATCAAGTAATGTTGATAGAGAACAAGTTGTCAAAGAATGGAAAAAAGGGGATTTAGATCTTGTGGTTGGAACCTCAGCTTTCGGCTTAGGAATAAATTATAAGCACGCAAGATCAGTTATCCATGCCTGCGTTCCAGAGGGAGTTAGTAGATACTATCAGGAAATAGGAAGAACAGGGAGGGATAATCGAGCTAGTACTGCCCTTCTTCTTCCTGCAAATAGTGACTTCGACGTTGCAAAAGGAATTGCGAGTAAAATAATAATATCCGTAGAAAAAGGATTACCACGATGGGAAAAAATGTTTAATTATAAAAAAGAACCCATCAATGAACCCGGGGTTATATTAGTTGACACCTCACTCTCTCCCCCTTACGAAGAATTTATGCAGGGCCCATCTAATGAAACGTGGAATCAAAGAGTTCTAAATTTATTATCATTAGCAGGGTTTATAAAATTAAAAGGGACTTATTATGATCCAGAAAAAGAAAAATCTTTAATGAAAGTCGAAATCGTTGAAGATGCTCATTTATATCGAAGCATGTGGGATAAAAAGATTAATTCAATACGTGATCGAATCATTCAATCAAGTAATGCTGGTTTTGAATTAATGAAAGAATTAATTAAAAATGAAACTTGTCCAAGTGAATTATTTGAAAGAGTTTACAATATCGAGCACGGAGTGAATAAATTTTATGTTAAAAAAGCATGTGGAGGATGTAAATTTTGTAGAAAAAAACAAGATGAAGGATGGTTTACTAAACGACATGATCCCCCGAGAAGTGTTTGGGATATCGGGGACACAACTGTTTTTAAAAAAAATTATTTTCCTACATCCCCATATTTTGTTGAATGGAATGAAGAGTTATTTAATGCTGAAAACAGAGGGAAAATAAGAAAATTTAAAGACATGTTCCAGGACTTGTGGGAAATAGGTATACATAAATGTATAGTTGTTGGAACATTCAGGGAAAAATTAAGAGAGATTTTTGTAAAGAATCCATGGTGTATTGTCAATAATATGGAATCACATATAATTGCCGGAAGTGGACTCTCAAGAGGTCCTGAAATAATATGGATTGAGCAGGGAATTAAATCGAAAGTACACCATCTAAAAAACAAAATAGGTACAAATAGGATTTTTTTTATTCCAAACGATTTTAAAGATCCTTCAAATCCGGGTGCTCTTTTTTCTGAGAGACATTCAGTCATCCCCTATGAAATATTTCGCAAAAAGATAAATTCATGAGTGTTATAAGTTCATTTACCGTAACCCCAAATCGCATCTTAATAACTTTTGAGTACTTAAATTCACTTGGAGAGTCCGGAGAAAAAAAAGTAAATTTAGAGAACAAAATACATATTGGTGAAAAGAAGTCTATGGTGGATGAGATTTTGTTGGAAATGAAAAACCTAAATTTAACTGAATCGGTTCAAGGAAAAATTAAACTAAAAAAAGAATTTTTAAAATCATCCTCCTCAAAAACTGATTTGAATAATTTTCTCTATGAAATTCTCCTAAAAAAATTGACTAATCATTCTGAGGCGGTTGAATGCAAACAAAAAGAATTACCTTCTTATTTTGCACTTTTGCTATGTATGGACCCATATGTACCAATTGAGTGGAGTGGTGATGAATTCTCAAAAATAAAAACAAAACTGGTAAAACAAGACATACAATTATTAGAAAACAGCAAAAATGATGCACTACTTCAAAATGTTGTTTACTGGTCTAAATACTTAGGTTTCCTTTCTTATATTTCAGAAAAAAAATTCATTCCTGATCCTACAAATGTATTGGCAAAAAATTTACCTTCTATTATGGGTTCAAAAAAATTAGCAATTGATGAGTTTCAAAGTCGTCTAGCTTCACAAATATCTGTTCTGGAAGGTGGTAAGGTAAGAAATGAAATAGAATCCAAATTAAAAACTGAATTTCAAAGACCAGATGCCCATTTTTCAAGAACAACTAGTTTTGCTTTAAAACGTCTAGAATCAAGGGGCGTAATAAAATTTGAAAATGTTTCAGATGCAAACAATTGGATTCTTGACTTAGGTACAGTTCAGGATTCAGTTTCTCATATAGAATTTAATAAAGGTAATTAATGTCTTTACCTCCGTGCTGGCAATCAGAAGACGTAACAAGGATTATCAAACCTGACGCGGAAGAAATTAGCGATCACGTTTTCCGTGCCGTTCATTGTCCTACCGATCTACATTTGGCAGAAAACTCTAGTGGACCAAGAAATCCTTTCCCTCCAGAAGATTTTGTTGAAAAATTTCTATCCGATACTGAACAGGATATGCTTTGCGTAGTCGTGGGTGAATCTGGGACAGGCAAATCTCATATAATTCAGTGGTTACGATTGGAAATCCTCAAACGAAACATTGAAAAAAAAGTTTTTTTAACTATACCAAAATCCGGAACAAGTTTAAGAAGTATTCTAGAGAAAATAATTAAAGAACTCCCAAATAATGAACGAGATCCATATCTAGCAAAATTGAGTAATGCCGGTGGTCAGTTAATGACTCAAGAAGCTAAAGTCTCTAAATTTTTGAGTGAGCTAGCTTTCTTTATTGAGTTTGACGAATGCCCACCTGGAGTAGAACCTGATTTAAAGACGTTTTTGCCAAATATTTTATTTGATCCATATTTTAGACATGAGCACTTTTTACAATCTGATCATACTATCGATTCAATTATCAAACATGTTTTTGTTGATCCGGAAGATCGTGATGAATTGGGAGAACGCCGTGAGTTTGAATTGAATGATATTCCTTTTGATGGACCAGATTACTTAAGAACAGCAGAAAAAACGCAAGAGGCGTTGGATTTCATATTAGGTCAAGATGGCTTGAAAGAACAATCAGTGGAATTAATAAATCACCATCTTGATAAAGCAATTTCAAAGACATTAGACTTTTCAGCAGATAATTTAATCACCCTGATGACAGATGTTCGTAAACATCTAGCCGAAAAAAACAAGTGTTTGATTTTACTTATAGAGGATTTTGCCAGATTACAAGGCATTGACAATGCCCTATTACAGGCACTGACCACTCCTAATGATCAAGGGGAAGATAAACTGTGTCAATTGCGTTGGGCTATGGCCGTAACAACGGGATATTTCAGAAGAATCAAAGATACCGTTGAAACTCGCATAAAGATTGTCGTAGATATGGATCTTAGTCAGCCAAACAGTATTTCACAAATAACTTCTGGTTATCTAAATGCGTTGAGGCATGGAGAAGATTCACTAAAAGGAATGGATCAATCTTTAGAAGATGTACCGTCATTTTGTATGGAATGTAATTATGTAGAAAATTGCCAGGATTCATTTGGAGAAGTAGATGGAATTGGATTGTTTCCCTTTACCGAAAGTGCAATTGAAATAATGGCCAAAAGAACAAATTCAATTAATCAAGAAAAACGATTTAATCCACGCAAATATTTGCGCTCGGTTTTGGAAAACGTTTTACTAAATAATTTTGATGATTTGCAAAACACAAGTTTCCCATCGATAAATTTATTAGATAGTATCGGCGGGAATAATAAATTAAAACCTGTAGATCTTCAGCGATTGCAACAATTAGACGGTCAAAACCATGAAAGAAATAGAACATTATTAGAGTTATGGGACGGATCAGGACAAGTAACGAATTTGAGAAATAATGGAGTTCAAAAAGCTTTTGGTATTCCGCTTCTTCCTCTTGGACCAGAGACAAGACCAGAGACAAGACCAGAGACAAGACCAGAGACAAGACCAGAGACAAGACCAGA
>CAZXQY010000108.1:7385-8346 GCA_964642505.1 uncultured Gammaproteobacteria bacterium
GACAGGTGAGGAAGTAGTTGATCCTTTTATAGTTGCAGTTAGGGAATGGTATAATAATAAGCAAGAATTGTCTGATAGTAACGTAGGGAAATTGAGGAAACTCGTTTTCAAATCGGTGGTTGCATTTATTGACTGGGATTTGGAAGGTTTTGTTAAAGATGAATTTGCTCAAGAAACGGGAAGAACTATTTTTAAAGCAGCCAATATTGATTTTGAGAATCAGAAAACTGAACCCCAAAGATATGGAATTCATCTTAAGATACCAGCAAAATTAAATGAAGCAATTGCCCTTGAGGCGTTAATACGCCAAAATCTTAATGAAAAATGGGATGCTTCTGAGTCACCTAATTTACATTACACTCTTTTAGAAGTACTCGAACAATGGTCAAATGACCTTCTGAATCAACTAAAAGAATTGTACAAAGGTACATCTACTTGGGACCCATCACTTGCGGTGGCAGAAATGATGGCTATTGCTGAATTACAAAGTGGAAGGGTTAACATTGCTGCTGAAAATCTTGCTGAAGTAGTTACTAATAATATATGGGGAGCTGAATTACCAAATATACTAGATTCCTTTGAAGATAATTATAATATTCTAGGAACAGATGGTAACAATTGGCCCAAATGGCAAAGTTTTATAAACTCTTTGAACACTGGGACAAAGGGAGGTCAAAAAGGTAATTTGAAAAATCCTACCCTAATAAATAATTTCTTAGAGACAGAATTCTCTGATTTATCATTCTCACAAGACCCTCCCGAAACCATTGTTAACCAGCAAAAAGACCGGGATTTAAGAGAATTTGTAACAACATATTTAAATATTAAAAATAATTTCCTTAGAATCCTTAATGCAGAAAAATTAGCAAATCTTCAATGGAAAGAAGAGTTGGAAAGTGATTTAGGAAAAGAAAAAAGCATCGGAGAACTAATTGACAATTTGAAAAATCTTTTGCAATTA
>CAZXQY010000109.1:0-8235 GCA_964642505.1 uncultured Gammaproteobacteria bacterium
AATCATGGAAGCGAAAAATCAATTCCTTGGGGGAAATTTTTCAAAACACCCGCTATTTGGGCACTCATAGCGAATCACTTTTGTAGCAATTGGGGTTTCTATATGCTTCTGGCATGGCTTCCTAGCTATTTCAGTGCCACTTTAAAACTAGATATCGTTAATGCCGGTATTTATTCTGCCGCCCCCTGGTTGACTATGTTTATCGTCGGCAATTTGGGCGGCTTCGTTGCTGATTAGCTTGGTGGGTAGGGTATTGAATTAATTACAGTTCGAAAAATCATGCAGATCACGGGACTCATCGGTTCTGGATTGTGTTTCTGGGTTGCTCAGGACGTAACGAGTGCCCCCGCCGCGCTCTCACTTATGTGTGGTGCTTTAGGGTTAGTTGCTTTGACGTGGTCAGGATTTGTACCCAACCACCTAGATATAGCACCAAAATATGCTGATGTATTAATGGGACTGACCAACACAGCCGGCACCATACCGGGGATCATAGGTATCGCTGTAACCGGTTGGATCGTGGAGACAACCGGAAGTTACGCCTCCGCATTCGCTTTGTGCGCCGCAATTAACTTTACAGGCGCTATTATTTGGTTCTTTTTCGCAAAGGCAGAAGAACTCATTGACTAGGCGACTTAGGCCAGCTATAAAAAATATAGAAATTACCGCAAACATTATCGAAAAAATATAACTCTAACGGAGGAAATGGAATGGCTGAGGCTTATATAATTGATGCGACTCGTAGCCCTACCGGTAAAAGAAAGGGGTCACTACAAGACCTCCATGCCGCCGATTTGGGGGCTCATGCGATCAAAACTATCGTGGAAAGGAACCCCATACCTGACGACGAATACGATGACGTAATTTTTGGAACAATAGACGCTATCGGACCTCTTGCTGGGGATATTGCCAGAACTTGCTGGCTAACAGCGGGATATAGTGAGGCAGTACCCGGTGTTACAATCGATAGGCAATGCGGTTCTTCTCAGCAATCTGTCCATTTTGCCGCGCAAGCCGTCATGTCCGGTGTGAATGACGTCGTGATTGCGGGGGGAGTCCAAACGATGTCGAAAATCCCAATTGGATCGTCGTCTACTGCTGCCGGCGGTTTTGGCTTTAAGGACCCGTTCTCTGGATCTCCAGGATGGGTAGGTCGATACGGTGAGGATCCGCCCACGCAGTTTAAGGGAGCTCAAATGATGGCAGATCGTTGGGGCTTATCTAGAAGAGATCTTGAAGAATATTCTGCAGAATCTCATCGTAGGGCTGCGCTAGCTATCAAGGAAGGACGTTTTGACAAGGAAATCGAGCCATTAAACGGCCTGGAAATGGATGAAACGGTTAGAGAAGGAACGACCGTTGAACAGATGGCTGAATTAGATACAATCTTTGGTTTGTCAAAAATTACAGCTGCGGTCTCCAGTCAAACCTGTGATGGTTCATCAGCTATGCTAGTAGCTTCTGAAAACGCGGTGAAAAAATATAATCTCTCACCAAGGGCTAGGATTCATCACATGTCCGTCCGAGCCGAAGATCCGATGATAATGCTAACGGCACCTATAATGACCACAAAATATGCAATTGATAAAGCGGGCATGAAAATAGACGATATCGATTTAGTCGAAATCAACGAGGCGTTTGCTCCGGTACCAATAGCGTGGCTTAAAGAAATTGACTTTCCCCACGAGAAAACTAATGTCAACGGAGGAGCTATCGCACTAGGTCATCCGATCGGAGCAACCGGAACCAAACTAATGACGACCCTGTTACATGAGCTTGAACGCACCAAGGGTAAATATGGCTTACAAACCATGTGCGAAGGTGGTGGCCAAGCAAATGTCACTATCATCGAACGTCTCTAGGATAAACTGGTGATCACTACCCACATTTAGACTTACAAAGATATTCAATATGAGGGAAATAACATGAAAATTGCTTGCTTCCACCTAATGCCATACCGAGATTTGGATGACGACTTTGATAAAAAGTACCCGTCCGCTTGGTTTTCTTTGCCCTTTAGCGAGGTCGCAGATAGACGAAAGGTGTCACAATATTTCAATTGGTCACTAGACGAACTCATATATGCTGCCGAGTCGGGATTTGATGGAGTGTGTACCAACGAGCATCACCAAAACGCCTACGGGTTTATGGTGAACCCCAATATAATGGGATCTGTACTTGCAAGGGCAACCAGAGGAAGTGATACCGCGATCATTCAGATGGGTGAAACTGCGGTCTTTCTAAACCCTCCGATTCGGGTGGCCGAAGAGTATGCGATGCTTGATGCGATCTCCGAGGGTCGCCTTGTGGCCGGCTTCCCTGTTGGGCTGGGTGGCGATTTCTCCTACAGTTACGGTATGGCCCCTATGGAACAACGGGCGAGATATTATGAAGCCCACGACCTGATCAAAAAAGCGTGGACCGCTACTGAAGGCTTTGCTTGGAATGGAACCTACTATCAACTACCAATGGTCAATATTTGGCCACAACCCTTTCAGCAACCTCACCCTCCGATTTGGGTTCCCGGAAACGCTAGCCCAAGCACTTGGGATTTCGTTTTAAAACATGACTATTCCTACTGCTTTTTAACGTATTTTGGTGCTAAGGGCGCGAAGCATATGGTTGAAGGCTTTTGGCAAAGAGCCGAAGAATTAGGGCGAGACCGAAATCCGTATCGGTTGAATTTCTTGATACCAGTTGGGGTTTCTGAAACAGATGAACAGGCCGAAAAAGACTATGGTCATGCGGCAGAATATTTATACCATAAGGGATTACACCTACCCGAACAATTGTTGGCTCCTCCCGGACACATGAACCATTCGAGCCTAACTCACTTTATAACGAAGCGACCGTTCCCGCCATATGACGACTTGAAAAAAATGAAGTTTAACGAATTCAACGATAGAGACTACGTGGTCTGTGGGAGTGCAAAAACCGTTACCGAAAGACTTACGGAAATCATTAAAACCTTAAACGTCGGTCATTTAATGATACTTCCTCAATTCGGTTCCTTATCTCACGAAAGGACGATGACCAATATAGAGCGTATTTCCAAAAACGTTTTACCCCATCTAAAAGGGATTTGGGAGGATACACCTTGGGTGGATAAATGGTGGCCAAATGGCAACTCGAACAAGGTTAGGCGCGCCGCTTGATTTTAGTCCTAAATAGTTTAGAAAAAAAGAAGCGAGGAAAAAGTTATGGCCAAACCAAGAAAGAGAACCGTATCCGTGTTGGGAGGCTCTCTGGAAATGACAGTTAACGTTGCGGGAAAAGGAAAACCTTTGCTTTTTTTACACTCAGCTGGAGGCTTCTACTGGGATGATTTTTTGGATGAGCTATCCAAGCACTATAAAGTTTATGCGCCCCATTTTCCTGGAACTGCGCCTGGTAGACCAAATGACATTGAAAAAATTAATAATCTTTGGGACACCATTATCGCCTACGAGGACTTACTAGATGCCTTAAAAATCAAAAAGTGCATCTTAATGGGACATTCTTTTGGCGGACTATTAGCAAGCGAACTCGCAGCTCAAAGGCCCAGAGCAATCCAAAAACTCATACTGATCGCTCCGATCGGCCTGTGGAGCGAAGAAGCACCCTACTCCGTATGGAATTGGTGTTCCCCGAGTTTCGAAGAAATAAAGGACGTCCTCTTCTACGATAAAAATCACCCTGACGTAGTGAAGCGAATGACTCCACCAGAAAAAACTCGGGCTGCGGACCAATGGACAATAAATTTCATCTGGACGTTAGGTTGTACTGCTAAAGTCATTTGGCCGATACCAGACAAAGGATTAAAAAAACGAATACATCGAGTCACCTGCCCTAGCCTCGTAGTATGGGGAGAGGACGATAAGCTTATACCACCAATGTACGCCCAGGAATTTGGAAACGCCCTTACCGACTCCGAAGTATTCATGATACCCAAGTGCGGTCATGAACCCCCCTTGGAACAAAAGAATCTCCTTTTTGAAAAGGTTCACCCTTTTATTCAATCTTGATTCTCCGAGGAACTCGAAAAAATGGAATTTGGCGTAGCGTTCCCGTCAAAAGTAGGTGATTATGAAATCGTCAAACTGGCCGAATCGCTGGGATTCGACCAAGCCTGGTTTTTCGACTCTCAGATGATCTATTCTGATGTCTATGCAACCATGGCTCTTGCTGCGCACCACACTAGTCATATAAAACTCGCTACCGGTGTCGCTGTCGCGGCGACCCGGATAGCGCCAGTTATAGCACATTCCATAGCCACGATCGCTCAATTGGCCCCTGGACGGGTAGAGCTCGGACTAGGCAATGGTAACACTGCCAGACTCACAATGGGCGTACAACCAGTAAAACTACCCGCACTTAAAAGAGAACTTAGAACTATTAAAGCATTGCTAGAGGGCAAAAGGACCTTACACGAATACGAAAACGAAAAAAATTATATCGAATTTCTTCATCCAGACAATAACTTTATTAACCTGAAGCATCGCATACCAATCACGCTTTCCGCCTTCGGCCCGCAAACACTAAAATTTTGTGGGGAAGAGTGCGATAGCCACCTGACCTGGAATATATCGAAGCAAGAGCTAACGTCTGCTCGTGCATTGCTAACAAAGGCCGCTCAAGAAAAAGGTCGTGGTTCAGAATTACCGACCAAAGGAATTTTCCCTTTGGCGATTCTAAAGGACGGTGAGACAAAGGAGAGTGCCTCCGTACTAAAATCATTAGCCCCCTTCATTACCAATTTACTACATGTTTTATGTGAGTGGGACGATAAGCTGTTACCCGAAGATCCTAGAATTGCCAGCCTTGCTAGAGAGTATAGGGAATACGTAGATACTATCGATAAAACCGAACGACATCTCGTATTACACGAAGGACATTTAATTTACAGTCGGCCCGAAGAGAGTAAATTCATAACTCCAGAAATAGCCGATGTAGCTGCAATGGTAGGGTCACCCGATGAAATCCTAGAGCGAATAAAAAACCTAGAGAGCGCAGGGCTTTCCCATTTTGCTTTCCAAGTTACCGACCGGGCGGAAGAGCAAATAAAAGATTTCGCTAAAACTATCATAGAAAAATATTAAACATTTTATGTCGTGGGAAAAAGAAATTGAGGAAATCAATAGCCGACGTCGATTGGCTCAAGAGCAAGGAGGCAAGGAATCAGTCGAAAAACATCACGCAAGAGGAAAGCTCACCGCCCGAGAAAGAATCGACCGACTCCTAGATACTAACTCCTTTAAAGAATTAGGTTCTGTTGCAGGCACAGCTTACTATAGCGACACGGGCTCTCTCGACTCTTATAACCCGGCGAATTACATCGTAGGCATAGGCAAGGTTGATAGTCGAAACGTTGCCGTTGGCGCCGAGGATTTCACCCTTAAAGGCGGCTCTCCGAACACCTCTGGATTGAGAAAAAGCATCTATGCAGAACATTTAGCGCTAAATTATAAAATTCCGCTGATACGACTCCTTGAAGGCGGAGGAGGAAGCGTAAAAAAAGATGTTGATGAAAATGATCCGAAAGTATGGGGAGACGCTCTCTTCGGTGATCCGAGATTTGCCGTCATAGGTGAAGCAATGGGTAAGGTTCCAGTAGTTTCCGCGGCACTGGGCCCTGTTGCAGGATTCCCAGCAGGGAGATTGGTGAGCTCTCATTTTTCTGTGATGACAAAGGAGACCGCGCAAGTCATGGTTGCCGGACCGGCTGTTGTCAAGCGAGCGTTAGGTATAGAGCTAACTAAAGAAGAATTAGGGAGCGCTTCTATTCATTGCCAATCAGGTGTAGTCGATAATCTAGCAAAGGATGAAGATGATGCTTTTAAACTTATGCGGAATTTCTTATCTTATCTACCCAGCAACGCATGGGAGAGAGCTCCAACATTAGCCTCTAGTGACCCAACTGACAGAAATGAGCCTAACCTCAATAAGCTTATCCCAAAGAATCGCAAGAGGTCTTATGACGTATATCAAATTTTACACTCTGTATTCGATGACAGTTCATTTTTTGAAATCAACCCCCTTTATGGCCCAGGCCTCGTAATTGGGCTGGCCCGGATGAACGGTCAGCCAATAGGAGTCGCAGCTAATAATTGCAATCACAATGCTGGCGCTATGACCGCTGAAGCGGCTAAGAAAATGCGGCGACTGATCGAACTTTGTGACACCTTCCACCTCCCGATCATAAACTTTGTTGATGAGCCAGGCTTTATGATTGGATTGGAGGCCGAGAAACTTGGAACAATAAGATATGGCATGGCCGCCGTCGCTGCCGCTGCCCAGGCGAGTGTTCCGTGGGCTGCAGTGAGAATCAGAAAATCCTTCGGCGTCGCTTCCGCAGCTCATTTTGGCCCGAATTCGTACATTCTTGATTGGCCATCCGTTGAATCGGGTGCTTTACCAGTCGAAGGCGGAGTTGCGGTAGCCTTTCACCGTCAAATAAACTCAGCTGAGAACCCCGAACAGATGAGACAAAAGCTGGAGCAAGAACTTCTTGATAATCAATCTCCTTTTGCAGGTGCAGAATCCTTTTCATCTCACGATATAATCGAACCCGCTCAAACAAGGGCCTACATCTGTCAATGGATCGATTGGATACAACCCCTCCTTGATAGACTGTTACATCCTGTTTCTTTCTCTTTACGGCCCTAGGGAATACCAACGGCCGTTCCTAAAACCGATCCGATCTCGTCGTTTATTACAAGATCGGCAAACTGATCGTGATCGGTGCGCTCCTGGTTTACAATAACTAAGGTAGAATTATTTTTCTTCGCAATGAGCGGCAAATCAGCTGCAGGATAGACCACCAACGATGACCCTAAAACCAAAAATAAGTCGCAAGTCTCGGCGGCTTTATAAGATTTTTTCATAGCAAGTTCTGGCATGCTCTGGCCAAAAGAAATAGTTGCTGATTTCATCAACCCTCCACATTTCTCACAAACGGGCGGCTCCTCATTTTTTTTAAACTTTTCAAGGATTGGTTCTATAGGCAGCCTAAATTGACAATCGATGCAGGCCGCACGAGTTGCATTGCCGTGAATTTCTATTATCTTTTCGTCATCGATCCCTGAAGATTGATGTAGTCCGTCAACATTTTGTGTGATTACCGCTGATAAAACCCCTTGCTTATCAAGAGCAGCAATCGCCACGTGACCTCGATTGGGCCCAGCTTTCTTAAGATCCTCGTACAAAAAAGATTTACGTCTCCATGAATCTATTCTGGCACTTTTAGAAGCCACAAACTCATCGAAAGGGATAGGCCTATATTTTGACCAAATTCCGTTTGTACCTCTAAAATCTGGGATCCCGGACTTCGTGCTTATCCCGGCACCGGTAAAGGCAACAATTTGCCTACTTTGGCTAATTAAATGAAATAGCTCTTTAACTGAATTTTTCATAGGTTTATATATTGGCCCTGATGAGAGTAAGCTATGGGGTTGCGTGTTTCAGTTTTTCTTCTCAGAATCATAATAGCAGCTAAGAGAGACTAGTCGTATGAGTAAAGTAAGTGAATATCGAGTGCCAAGCGAACTAATACCGCGGAGAGAAGACTATGCCTACGATTTAGACAAAGCTCTAGCATCAATAGTAACCGTTAAGACTAAAATACCGAAAGATGCATTCACTGCGGGTATATTGGGCACCGAGCGCAGCGGGAACGGCGTGCTTATCCAAAGCGACGGTTTAATACTCACAATCGGATATTTAATCGCCGAAGCCAAGGATGTTTGGTTAATAACTGCAGAAGGTAAAACATTAGCGGGTCATGTGGTAGGTTACGATTACGATACTGGATTCGGTCTAGTTCAGGCACTGGGTGATCTAGGACTACCAACTTCCCAATTATGCGATTCCAAAACAGAGGTTTCCGAGAAAAAACTTGTTTTAGCCGGTTGTGGAGGCCTTTCGGACGCTGTACAGGTAGCCGTCTTGGAACGAAAAGAATTTGCAGGCTACTGGGAATACGTTTTAGACGACGCAATTTACACTACGCCGGCACACCCAAACTGGGGAGGAGCAACCCTGTTTGACCCCGAAGGCAATGTCTCGGGAATAGGATCATTATTCGTGGACAATGTCTCAAGACAACAACCTGGTCGACAGGGAAATTTGTGCGTTCCGACAGAACTACTGACTCCAATCTTGACGGAGATTTGCCAGTACGGACAAAAACTCGCTCCAGCAAGGCCATGGTTGGGATTTTTCGTGTCTATGGTAGACAACCAATTCCT
Organism: uncultured Gammaproteobacteria bacterium; assembly: GCA_964642505.1. Lineage (GTDB taxonomy): Bacteria > Pseudomonadota > Gammaproteobacteria > TMED69. Next base: position 8,226 of record CAZXQY010000109.1, read on the forward strand.
GATTGTGGGC
>CAZXQY010000110.1:0-8055 GCA_964642505.1 uncultured Gammaproteobacteria bacterium
CTCCGATAGGCCCTTTCTCATCAATCGGATCACCAAGAACATTCATTATTCTTCCCAGAGTTTTCTCTCCCACAGGAACCTTGATCCCATCCCCGGTGTTAGCGACATTAATACCTCTCTTCAAGCCGTCTGTGGAACCAAGTGCTATGGAACGTACCACCCCGTCTCCTAATTGCTGTTGCACTTCCAATGTAACGCTAGAAGCATCTAACTCTAAGGCATCATAAATCTTAGGCACCGAATCAGTCGGAAACTTAACATCCACGACGGCACCAATAACCTGAACAATTTCTCCAGAACTCATCTTTTAAGCCTTTTTTTCAAAAATTTCTAACTAATAACTTCACCGAAACCAAGCCTCTACGATTATACAGCAGCAGCTCCACCTACTATCTCCGAAAGCTCCTGCGTTATTGCCGCCTGCCTAGCCTTGTTATAGACAAGCTGCAACTCGTCAATAAGTTTCCCAGCGTTATCCGAAGCTGCCTTCATGGCCACCATTCTAGCCGCCTGCTCGCACGCTAGATTTTCCACCACTCCTTGGTAGACTAACGATTCAACATATCGTGAAAATAACCTATCGAGCACTTCTGAAGCCTCGGGCTCATAAATATAATCCCAATGATAATCTAGCTCACCAGAATCATCCGGCACTAGCGGTAACAGTTGTTCGAAAACCGGTGATTGGGTCATTCGGTTAACGAAACGGTTGTAAACTAGATAGACAAGATCCAAATCACCTTTAGTATAATTATCGACCATGAGTTTTATAGTCCCGATCAGTTTTTCAACACTAGGAGTGTCTCCCAACTGAGTCACTTGTCCAACTACATTGGCGCCTAACCGTGAGAAAAAAATGACACCTTTATTCCCTACAATCGATAAATGCAAGTTCTTCCCTTCTGTTTCCCACTGTTCAAATTGCCTGAGGGACCGGCGAAATAAATTTCCGTTCAGCCCGCCACAAAGACCCCGATCAGTAGTGACAATTATTACTCCGACATTAGCAACTTCCCTATTCTCTAGAAAGGGGTGATGGTATTCTGTTTTCGCTCTCGCCACGTGCGTTATTACATCACGAATTTTGTCGGCATAAGGTCTCGCCGCAGACATCCTGTCTTGCGCTTTACGCATCTTGCTAGCAGCGACCATCTCCATGGCTTTGGTGATCTTTTGCGTGTTTTTGACGCTCGTTATCTTTGTTCGGATTTCCTTGCCTGCGGCCATAGTTTCTACTCGTAGTTAATTGATGTCCTACCACGACTGACTTGATTTAAACTTTTCTAGAGCTTCTTGAAGCAGTTGTTCTATATCCTCGCTAAAGTCACCCGTTTCATTTATTTTCTTGACGAGATCACCATGGGAAGAATTTACGTAATCCTGTAGACTAGACTCAAAGGAACCGATTTTTTCCATCTCGATATCATCTAGGAAACCATTTTCCACAGCGAAGAGACTAACGGCCATACCGGCCACCGACATAGGGGTATACTGTTTTTGCTTCATCAATTCCATCACCCGCTGCCCTCTTTCTAATTGCTTCCGAGTGGCCTCGTCTAAATCCGACGCGAATTGGGCGAAAGCTGCCAGCTCACGGTATTGTGCCAGCGCAAGTCTTATACCACCACCTAATTTCTTGATAATTTTTGTTTGAGCCGCCCCACCTACTCGGGACACTGACAGGCCTGCGTTGATCGCCGGTCGAAAACCTGCATTAAACAAATCCGTCTCTAAATAAATTTGACCATCCGTAATAGATATGACGTTGGTCGGTACAAAGGCGGAAACATCTCCTGCCTGAGTCTCGATAATTGGCAAAGCAGTTAATGAACCGGTCCTCCCTTTTATCCTCCCGTCCGTGATTTTCTCTACGGCTTCTGCATTGATTCGGGATGCCCTTTCCAGCAGTCTTGAATGTAAATAAAAAACGTCGCCAGGATAGGCCTCGCGTCCTGGAGGTCGTCTAAGAAGAAGAGAAACCTGTCGGTAAGCCCAAGCTTGCTTCGTGAGATCATCATAGATGATCAAAGCGTCCTCCCCTCTATCTCTAAAAAACTCCCCCATAGAGCATCCGGAATAAGGAGCTATATATTGCATAGCAGCGGAATCAGAGGCAGTTGCTGCGACAACTATTGTATGCCTCATAGCATCATGTTCTTCTAGTTTACGGATTACGGCGTTGACTGAAGAGGCTTTTTGCCCAATAGCAACGTAGATGCATTTTATTCCCGTTCCCTTTTGATTGATTATTGCGTCTACAGCAACAGCAGTTTTCCCGGTCTGTCTGTCCCCGATAATCAACTCTCTTTGTCCTCTACCCACTGGGACCATAGAATCTATCGATTTCAAACCTGTCTGGACTGGTTCGCTTACAGATTGTCTTTCTATTACGCCCGGAGCAATCTTTTCTATCGGTTCAGATCCTTCGGCATCTACGTCGCCCTTTCCGTCGATGGGGTTACCTAGTGCATCAACAACTCGACCGAGCAATTCATCACCCACAGGTACTTCCAAAATCCTACCAGTACACCGACACACATCCCCTTCCGACAAGCTCTCATATTGACCTAAAATTACAGCTCCAACAGAATCTTGTTCAAGATTAAGAGCCAAACCGAATATGCTGTTCGGAAACTCTATCATCTCGCCTTGCATAGCGTCGCTTAACCCGTGCACACGCGCTATACCATCAGTGAGACTGATTATAGTCCCTTCCGTTTGTGTTTCCGCTCCAGTATCAAGGCCTTGGATTTTTTTCTTTATCAGTTCACTGATTTCACTTGCCGTTATACTCATGACATCCCTTTGAAAATTTTTTTAAGGTAATTTACTTATATTAATGTATTTTTAATGGGCCCAACTCTCTATCACAGCATATGCCGCGCAAACGCACCAAGCCGACCTTTTATCGAGAGGTCTACCACCGAATCTCCCACTTTAATCAAGACACCCCCGATTAATTCAGGTAGCACCGAGATTTCCAAAACACAGCTTTTACCAAATTTATTTCGAACTTCTATTTCTATTAATTTCCTCTCTTCGTCTGTTAGCTCGTAAGGTGTCGAAACTTCTGCTGTAAGAATTCCACTATCCTTTTTACTTATATCGTCGAAAATATCCTTTATCTCCCTAAAAACATTAATTCTTCTGCTTGTCAAAAGAAGATTTATGAAATTTTTCTGATCGGCGTCTGGTGCCTTTAGAAGACTCCCCAAAATAATTTCGTTTACGAGCTCAATCGAAAAAAGAGGGTTACCTATAAGCTTAGAAAACTCTTCATTTAACGTTATAGATTCCAGTGCTGCCAAAAATACTTGCCAATCTTCTATTCGATCGGCATTTTTTGCTATCTCGAAAACTGCCACACCATATGGTCTCGCTATTGTTTTTTTATCCGCCATGTGTCAGACCTCTACAACTGAGAGGACACTTGCTCCAATATTTCTCGGTGGCTTTTTTCGTCAACCTCCTTAGCTAGGATTTTCTCCGTACCAAAAATTATCAATTGAGAGACTTCTTTGCGAAGGTCCTCCCGAGCCTGGTTCCTTTCCTGCTCTAATTCAGTTTGAGCCGTCGTTTTGATCTTTTCCACCTCCTGTCTCGCATCATCTTTGGCGGCCTCAATAATTTCTTCGGCTCTACGTTGGGCTTGATTAATGAAATCCTGAGCTTTGCCTCTACCCTCCGAAAGTAACCGCTCTACCTTCTCTTCCGCTTGTTCCAGTTGAAGATTACCCCGCTCCGCTGCCGCTAATCCATCTGCGATAGTTTCCGCACGTTCTTCCAGCGCCTTTATAATGGGCGGCCAAACGAATCGCATGCAGAACCAAACAAATATTCCAAACGAAATTGCCTGTCCAAATAAAGTAAGATTAATGTTCATAGAAACAAACCAATTTTATACAGAAGTTAAACTTGCCCCACAAAAGGATTAGCGAACATTAGAAGCGCCGCGAAAGCAATTGAAATAATTGGCACAGCGTCCGTAAGACCTAACATCAGAAACATCCTAGCCTGCAGCATCGGTACCAACTCTGGTTGCCGGGCAGCCCCTTCCAAAAATTTACTACCGAGGATCCCTATTCCTACACCCGCTCCCAAAGCACCCAAACCGATCATAATGCCGGCGGCCAGCGCAGAAAAGGCAACTACTTGTTCCATAATTTTTCTCCTAAATCAATTAACTTACGCTAAATCATACCTAAACCTAATCGTGGTTTTCGTGGGCCTGCCCCAAATACACGATCGTCAACATCATAAAAATATATGCCTGAAGAGTGACCACCAGTATATGGAAAATTGCCCACGGCACTGACAGTGCAAACTGCAAGTAAAACGGCACCAGCGCCGCTATAAGCACGAAAACCAGTTCGCCGGCGAACATATTACCAAATAATCTGAGCGAAAGAGATAGTGGTTTAGCAATTAAAGACACAGTTTCTAAAACCAAGTTTATCGGCAACAAGGCCTTGCCAAAAGGATGAAAAGCCAACTCTCCTAGGAACCCACTTAAACCTTTTATTTTTATGGAATAAAAGACCATCAAAAAGAAAACGGAAAAGGATAATCCGAAAGTAACGTTAACGTCGGTTGTAGGTACAATTTTCATATATTCTATACCCGCCAAATGGCTTAGATAGGGAATAAAATCTACAGGAACCAAGTCTAGTAAATTCATCAAAATTATCCAAACGAAAATCGTTAATGCCAATGGCGCAACCAGTGCACTCTTACCATGAAAGGCATCTCTAACGCTTCCTGCCACCATCTCCACCACCAATTCAACAAATAGCTGTAATTTGGTGGGTTCGGCCACGGCAACCTTTTTCGCTACGTATCTGAATAGACAACAAAACACGATTCCAGTTAGCACAGACCAAAACATGCTATCTACGTTTATCGAAAAAAAACCCATCGCCGTAGCCTCTTGGGCACTGTGCGCAAAACCATACGTCCCATCTGGCGCCTGTCCATACGTTAGATTTTGAATGTGATGGCTGATGTACTCAGCCGGACTATTGCTTGCCATATTTTTTTTCTGTCCAACAACAGGAATTTAACCGCGCTTTCTCCGATATGCTTTCAGAACAGCGCAACTCTTTATCTTTACCCAAGGCTCAACTCCGAATATTTAAATGAAATTCCACTTGCGAGAGTCAGTATCAAGTAGATCGCTACCGCAATCAAAAAATCCACTTGAAGAATAACAATTGCTATAACAAATAGTGCCACCGAATATAATAACTTTATGGCACTCTTAACATAAATTTTTCTGAGCCTATCTCCCGGCTTCAAAGAACGGTCCAATTTCGTCAAACCTTCGACTAGGTAATAGTGCGGAAGCAACCATATCAATCCTCCGACAAATCCGGAGTAGGCCGCCTTAGCTCCAAACAGAAGTCCCGCCAACACCACGAGGGAACCCAGTAACGCCATTTGGTTCACAATTAGTCTCAAAAGCAACTTTTTAGCCCTACTAATTTCCACGTCGTCTACTACTAATCACAAATAGAATCTTTTCTTTTTCAAAATTCCTATATGTCTTTCAAAAACTTGGCCAATGCTGCACTGCGAATCATATCTAAAACAGCACTGGTACGGCAAGCAAATTTACGACAACATACGTACGAAAGTCTTTACATATCGTACTGTCCGTCTCGTTCCGCAGTCTAGCCACTAGTTCATACGTTTAATAATCCCGTCCAATTCATTCAGGCTGCGAAAACCTATAATGATAGAACCTTGCCCTTTTTTATTGCATTTTACCCGAATTTCGCTACCCATCTTTTCAGATAAATTTCTCTCCAAACTAACGATGTCGGGATCGACCACACTCTTGGTTGCTACCTTAGATCTCGTTTTATCAACATTTAATCTTTTTACTAGCTCTTCGATTTGGCGCACGCTAAGCCCATTTTCGATTGCCTTGTTGGCCGCTTCCAATTGGAGCTTCTGAGGTAATCCAAGGAGTGCTCTGGCATGGCCCATCTCTAGCTTACCAAGTTCCACCTTGTCTCTAACTTCAGAATCCAAGTCTAACAATCTCATCAGGTTACTAACGCTCGCCCTCGATCGTCCAACGGCCACCGCAACTTCCTGATGGGTCATACCAAATTCTCGAACTAGTCTGTCTAGAGCCTGGGCTTCCTCGATAGAATTAAGCTGTTCTCTTTGGATATTTTCTATCAGGGCAATACTCATCGCCTCTTCATTTGAGACCGTTTTCACAAGAGCTGGCATTGCACCCAAACCGGCAATTTTTGCAGCGCGCCAACGCCGCTCGCCGGCGATAAGTTCAAATCGGCCGGCTTTAGAAGGCCGAACGACAATAGGTTGTACAATACCTTTTACACGTATAGAAGCAGCGAGTTCCTCTAGCTTCTCCTCAGACATTATTCTTCTCGGCTGATACCTTCCGGTCTCAATCATTTCTATCGGAATCTCTGAAAGATTAGAGGAATTGCTGTCGAGCTTATCTTCCTGAAGAGACTCTATCCCGAGTAACGCGTCTAACCCTCTTCCTAATCCTCTTTTTTTTGCCATCAAGAACGACTTTTTATTATCAATAAAATTTTATACATCGGTAACAATCTCTTTTCTCAATAATTCGCCAGCCAATGCAAGATAAGCCACCGCGCCTGCCGACGCTTTATCATAAGTTATTACAGGTAAACCATGACTTGGCGCCTCAGCTAATCTCACGTTTCTGGGAATAATCGTGTGATAGACCTTATCCCCAAAATAATTTAAGAGCTGTTGCGAAACCTCATTTGCCAAATTGTTTCTAGAATCGAACATGGTTCTCAGTAATCCCTCGATTTTTAGACCAGGGTTCAGGATTTTCTGTATTTTACTAATCGTCTCCAATAATCCCGACAAGCCTTCCAAAGCATAATATTCGCATTGAGTAGGAATAACCACCGCGTCTGCAGCAACCAAAGCGTTTACAGTGAGCATGTTCAGCGATGGAGGGCAATCAATCAATATATACGCGTACTCACCCCGAATCGGATCCAAGGCTTCCCTCAGACGAATCTCAGGATTCACTGCATCTAAAAGCCCCACCTCTGCCCCGGTTAAATCGGAGTTTCCGGGGAGCAAGTCATATCCCACCGACCGTTCACGCATCAAACAATCCGCCAACCTTTTGTCTCCTGCCAGCACATCATAGCTAGAGGCGTTCACGGTTGTCTTCTCGACGCCGCTGCCCATGGTAGCGTTGCCCTGCGGATCCAAATCGATCAACAGAGATTTTCTTTTTGTAGCTGCTAAAGAGGCGGCTAAATTAACACTCGTAGTGGTCTTACCCACCCCTCCCTTTTGATTGGTTACCGCAATTACTTTGCTCATTTGTTTTGTCTTCACGACTTTTGGATGACGATTTTTTTGAAAAACTCATTTCCTGTTTTCATACGTAATTATAATTGTCTGTGCCGCCACAGCGCTAGTTGACACTCACGTTATCGAATAGTATTAGCGAGCGTTTAAAATAGCCAGGAACACTTAGCTCTATTGTACGGCAGGGGCCCATAATACGCTCCGCCTGCTCAATTTCACTCTTTTCCACTTCCGACTTTAAAAAATAAACCCTGGGAACGTCCTTAATAAACGGTTGAACTAGATCGCCAAATCGTGCCATCTGACCAAAAGCTCTTGTAACTAAGGTATAACCGGACAGCGAAAAACGCAAATCCACATCTTCGAGTTTGCTCCTTACTACCTCGACCTTAGACAAGCCCAACTCTATCCTCGCCTGTTCGAGAAATCTGGCTCTTCTGACACGGGGCTCCAACAATATAACTGGTTTCGAAGGACACATTATGCCTAACACAACACCTGGTATTCCACACCCACTTCCAACGTCCATGATTTTTTGCTCCGCTCTAAGATGCGGAACTACGGCTAAACCATCGACTACATGCCTGAGAGCAAACTCCGAGCTATTTTTGGAACTAGTCAAATTGACGATTTTATTCCACTTTAAAACTAAGTCTGCGTACCGCCCTAGTTTCTCAAATTCAAGATTGCCTACACACAAGTTTAATTTTACACAAA
>CAZXQY010000111.1:0-3601 GCA_964642505.1 uncultured Gammaproteobacteria bacterium
TTAAGTATGGTCCCGAATACTAGAGCGCAGTACAAGAGTACACCTGAAAGTGTTACCACTAGGGGAAGCAGTGCCGTAAGTACTCCTCGCACAACGAGGACCTCTATGGGGAAGACCACCTGCTTTACCAAGTTGGTGTTCGTGACCACCGCGGTGACTCCTGTTGTTGTAGCTGCCACAACAGCTAACCAGGGGATTAGCCCCGAGAGGAGATATATCCCGTAGTTTAATGGCAGTCCATCGACTCGGTGGATCCGCACTTTAAAAACCACAGCGAAGATGAAGAGGTATACCCCACAGAATATAAGGGGATGTCCTACAGCCCAAAAAATACCCCATGCTTGTCCGACGTAGCGGTCCGAAATTTCACGCCGTGCCAGTTCCCAAGTCAGCCGCCTATGCCGGATCAGAAGTGAAATGATCTCCGGCATCAGGTGTGCGAAATCTCTCGGCAGATGCTTTTGGCTCCGCGACTGGATTCCGAAAGCCGTAGTTCGTTCACAGTTGTCTCCGATGACTCAAATTATCGGGCACAACTCTACGCTATTGTACGTCCTTGTGTAAAGACCTCTAGAGCTCGTGTCGTACAGAGATATTGCCTGCAACGCGGTTCGCTTTCTTTGACCTGCTCGCCGCCGTGGGTGGGCTACGTTGGGGTTCTGAGATTCGGTCACTCCGCACACATTGGTCCATGCAGTACGCAGGCGGCTCCTGAAATTATTCAAGTGCTCCGCTGTGCCGCGCCCGAGTTTTTTCACATAATTGCAGTGGCTGTCGTCGAGGCCGCTAGTCGCAGCGAAGATGACCTCCTCTTGCCATTTACCTCCTGCCGTAGACGGCAATACAAAAGGGCCATCGACCGCTTTTTCCTCAACCACTATTTCGCCAGCGGTCGAATGTGTTAGTGAGAGAATCGGCACGTTGGTTACGACCTACGAAAAGAAAGATCTGGGAAAGAAAACTTACACTGAAACGAGATTTCTACTCGGCAGAATTAAAAGTGTTGCGTCCTTTACGTTTTCTTTTGGTTTGAATTTATATCAATAAGATTTCGGCAAACCAAGCACTTTTTCTGCGATGTAACACAAAATCAGATGGGGTGTTATGGGCGCAAGACGATGAATAATAGCCTCACGGAAATAACGTTCCACATGGTATTCCTTGGCATAACCCATGCCGCCGTGGGTAAGCACCGCGTTACTGCAAGCAGTAAATGTCGCTTCTCCGGCCAAGTACTTAGCCGCGTTAGCCTCAGCACCACAGGCTTCACCCCGGTCGTACAGTTGGGCGGAACGAAAGACCATCAGATTTGCAGCTTCGAGTTCCGCCCAACTTTGTGCTAAAGGATGCTGAATACCTTGATTCTTGCCAATCGGACGATCAAATACTACCCTCTCCTTGGCGTAGTCAGTGGCCCGTTTAAGTGCGGCTCGGCCGAGACCAACCAGCCCAGCGGCAATCAAAATACGCTCCGGGTTAATCCCGTGTAAAAGATAACGAAACCCTTTACCTTCTTCGCCAATTCGATCCGCTATCGGAACCTCGAGGCCGTCAATAAACATTTGGTTAGAGTCGACACATTTTCGCCCCATCTTTTCAATCTCCCGTACTTCCACCTTGCTGCGATCAAGCTCCGTATAGAACAAGCTTAGCCCGTCCACTGGCCTCGTCGTTTCTTCCTCTGCCGTTGTACGTGCGATTAACATAATTTTGTTAGCGACCTGCGCGGCGCTGATCCATACCTTCTGACCGTACACCACGTAATGATCGCCTTTCCGTACTGCCCGCGTCTTCAGGCGAGTAGTGTCTAGACCCGTATTCGGTTCCGTAACCCCGAAACAGGCGCGATCTTCGCGCTTGATGATGGGCGGCAACATCCTTTTCTTCTGCTCTTCTGAGCCGAACCGTACGACGGGATTAAGTCCAAAAATCCCAAGGCTTACCGAGGATACGCCTCCATTTCCTGCACCGGACTGCGAGATAGCCTGCATCATGATGGCAGCTTCAGTGATGCCTAGCCCGGACCCTCCATAAGCCTCCGGCATAGCGATACCCATAAATCCATTGTCGGCAATGGCCATACAGAAGTCTTCTGGAAATTCGCCACCACGATCACGTTCTAACCAGTACTCATCGTCAAATCGTGCACAGAGCCGTTCGACACTCTTCTGGATCTGTATCTGCTCGGATGTGAAATCAACGCTCATTTTGTGTTCTCCTATAGCATTGCTGACATTTTACCACTTACTTTTCGACCGAAATATCAAAATCTGCACTGCTATTGACAAAAAATTTCACTCGACCTCTACCATGTCAAAGTAAGACTCCCTACCCCCTTAATCTCATTGGGAATCCTGTACTCTAGAAACTTTAAAGGCATTCATTGGGTGCATGGCCAATAAAGTCGGGGTTGATTCTGTAATCCCTCACTACTGTTCCAATATTATTTGCAATTGTTTACGTCACTTTGAGATTCCTCTTGCCGAAACGCCCTACGAGGTATTTTGAGTATTCTGAGTTGATTAATCTCTCGGAATCAGTAAAAGTACTAGGCGAAAGTTGAGTTTCGAGTATTACAAAAAAAGAACAGGATTTTCGGACACGCGTAAAGCCTGAAATGGAGGAATATCTTTAACAATGTCAGCTAAAAAACGTAAATTTTGGGGATTGCTTTCGTCTTCTATGCCAGCTGCCATGTTGGCAGACGTCGCGAAACAACAGGAAAGTGCTGGACTGGAAGGAACATTCGCCGTACAAGTGTACGGCCCCCCGTTTGGACCGTTGGCTGTAGCAGCCAGTTCAACTTCTCGTATAAAAGTAGCAAGCGGGATCGCAATAGCACTTACTCGAAGCCCCTTTGAAACGGCTATGGCCGCCACCGAACTGGATCACATGAGCGAAGGAAGGTTTGTCCTGGGTCTTGGCGCGAGTGTAAAGGCGTGGACTGGTGGCTTTTTCGGCATGCCCTACGAAAAACCAGTCGCGCAATTGAAGGAGACTGTCGAAATTATTCGAAAAGTGGTGGCGGGAAGCCACACTGGATCACTACAAAATCACCAAGGAAAGTACTACAAATTGGACTTTTCTGAACTACAACCGCCACCTCCTCCTTACCGAGAGCGTATACCAATCTGGATTTCCGCCTTAAGAGGCGCCATGACGCGGCTTGGTGCGGAAATCGGAGATGGTGTAATCGGACACCCCATATGGACGGTGGATTGGCTAAAAAGAGAAATCGCGAAAGAAATCAAAACTGGCTTAGATCGATCGGGCCGTCAGAAATCTGATATTGAAGTAAATTGTTGGTTTTGGACTACACCTAACGGCGACCGCAAAGAGTCGGTAGAAGATGCACGGGCTGTAGTCGCGTTTTATGCTGGGATGGAACAATACGAACCTTTTTTCGCGGCCCACGGTTTCGGAGATATTTGTAAACAGTTACAAGAAGGTGTTAAACGAGGCAGCTATATGGACGTTGCCCACCTTGTCTCGGACGACATGGCGTCGACGTTTGTCGTCACTGGGACTCCAGACGAGGTAAGAAAGCGATTAGAACCTGCTTGGGAAATTGCGGATTCAATGACGCTAATGCCACCAGATA
>CAZXQY010000111.1:3611-7493 GCA_964642505.1 uncultured Gammaproteobacteria bacterium
CTCCTGAAAAAACGATAGCTTATATAGAAACGATAGGAGAGACGTTCTATGAGTAAAAGAACGTACAACCGAACGGAGGAGCATCGATACCGCAAACTTTTTTAGTCGGAGCAGTGGAGAATAATCGATAAGGAAGAGTATTTAGCAGTTCAACCGACAATGGAAGACTGAAGGAGTGTTTTGGCGTTATAACTACTGCTAATTTCTTGGTGTATACTCACCATCAAAGTTATAAAATGCACAAGGAGGCATTATGGAATTTAAAGAAGTCATTGGGCGTCGGCGAAGTATTCGATTTTTCGATCCAGATAAGCCCGTCGAACGCGAAAAGATACAAGTTATGCTTGAAGCGGCCAGACTAGCGTCCTGCGCGGTAAACGCGCATTGGCTGAAAGCGATAGTGGTACAAAGAGATTATTTATCTGAAGAAATGCTGGAAAAACTGAAAACTCCGGTATTCAACATTCAATTAGACTTAGCACCCGTGCATATTTATCTATTTGCAGACATGAGTGTCGTAAATAAAAATGAAGGGGCTCGGCTGAAAGAGCTAGTGGACGTCAATGCGCTGCCACCAACGCATGGGTGGAGTCATCAATTCGTGGACGAATTAGTATATCCGCAAATTCTTAAGCCTCTTACTGAGATGCCGGTTTATCCAGCTGTCGCGGCGGCTGACGCTGGAATGGCAGCCGGTCAGATGCTACTCGCTGGTGTAGATGAAGGGTTAGGCGTAGGCTTGAACACCCCCAACCCGGAACACATTCACGAAGTGTTGGGTGTGCCTGAGGAATGGATGATGATATGGGTACTCTTGGTCGGATATCCTGCGGAATCGTGGGATGCTGGTGGGCAAAGACCTAGACCTCCCTTTGAAGAACAATTTTTCGATGGCGAATACGGCGTACCTTTTGAAAGGGATGAGAAAGTGGTCGACAACCTGAAAAAAGACAAAATGATCCAACGCGAAGCCGTTCCGGACGATCCTGAAAGAAAAGCCGAAATAAAGGCTTTGGCTGAACGTTTTGGCCTACCTCTGTGAACGAACCTTTCAAGCTGAAGGACATGATTGAATACGAGACCGTTCAAACCTGGCTTAGCGGCCTGGAAAAGCACTGGGGAGGAGAGCCGGCTACAGATGATCCCGACAGATTGCCGACTCTGGAGGAATTTTGCAAATCTCTAAAAGTCGAACCGGATAAGATAATTAAAGAATGTAAAAGGATAAATAAGGCTGGCGATCCTCGGATAAGTGTGAAAGGAAGACGGAAATACTCTGAACTAATAGACGAATTTCAAGATGGCTCCCAGGGGTCCAGAATGCAACGGGCGAAGCGAGGGAACATTGTTCGAAGTTTCCTAATTCATAACGCGATATTACTTTCACCAGGTGCTCTTAAAGGAGGGGAAGATTAATATCTAAATTAAATAAGATTAACTGATCGCCTATCCTGATGCTGACCAGTTGGTAATGGCGAATAATAAAAGTCTCGAATCGTTGAGCTCGAGCGACAAGCACCAACCGTTCACACTGTACATGTGCTCGCACTTGCCAGATGTCGAAATTGACCACCCAGAAGACCCGTAACAACTTAAATATCGCTATCGAATCCGAGGTACTGAGCTTTCTGACCGTGAAATAGCACTTAAAAAACGGGAAACATATTCTCTATCCAGTCGACAATTAGCGGCCAAAGATACTGATATGTTAACCAGATTGAAAACATCAGAAACACCGAAACACAGAATAGTGTAATCAGAAAATCAGCTAGAAGAGCCCGCAACAGCTGCAAAGTTACGTCTCCGCCAAATACGAGATAGGTGATTAGGAGCGAAAACGGAAACGTACCAAAAAAAACAATCGCTATCAGGGAAAATTTTAGAAATCCCATATTCTTAAATAGATTTTCGTATTGTTTTATTTCTCTCTCCTGTAAATTTTTTCATCGACAAACAAAAATTATAATAATTTTTATAAAACCTTTGACTGACATAGGAAAAATATACGAATTGATATAGCATCCATCAAATTATTTCAGCAAGTTTACGCAAGCAACAATGAAGTTAATTTATAATTTTCTATTAGGAATAGAAAGTTTGCTCCTTTTAATAGGGATCTCAGTTCCTCTTGCTCGAATCCAAGAGTTTTGGATTTTCACTTCTCAGTTCTCAATAGTTTCTATTATAAGTACTCTCTGGGAATCTAGAGAATATGCCTTAAGTCTAACGATAGTCACTTTTGGCGTCATTTTTCCTGCTGTCAAGGTTGTTAGTAAAATTTTTAGATTTCGAGAATTTGAAAGAATAGGCCTAGACAGGTTTGCCCTGGTGGATATCTTCTTACTAGCTTTTCTGGTATTCAGCGCGAAACTATCGAGTTTTTTCGATGTCGCACTTCTTGCCGGTTTCTATTTCCTCCTTGGTTTCATCATAATTGGAGCTATAACTTCCGTTTTACAGAAAAGACTTTAAGAACACCAATGCTTATGAATCAGAGGGCACTATTTTTATTACTTCTTCCAGTTTATCAAGGTGCTCGCCAGCCGTGAGCCCTCCACCCAAAGTTCTCAAACAAAGATGACTCAAGTTTTTTTTCTGCCAACCTTCAACACGGCTCTGCCATTTCTTTCCCCTATCACCTACCACCGCCACGCCTGCTTCCGTACCGATACTTCTGAAATCCCTCCCAATTTTGTCGGCCTCTTTTTTGATATCTTCGTTTATCAAGTCAAATTCTTCTGGAGTCGCGAGAACGAACCAACCATCACCCAAGGTGGCGATACGTTTTAGAACCGACGACTTCGGAGAGGCTTGGCTGCCTATCCACATCGGTATCGGCTTTTGTATTGGCAAAGGATTGATGCCAGCTTGGTTGACATTATGCCATTTGCCCTTAAAGGTTACATTTTCTTTCTTCCAAAGTTGTCTGAGTAGTGCCATTTGTTCGTTACAAAAAGCCCCTCTTTGGTTGAAACTCATTCCCATAAAACGATATTCGTCTTGACTAGAACCGACACCGATCCCCAGTCTCAACCTACCACCAGATAAAATATCCACACCAGTAGCCTGCCTTGCAAACTCGATAGTTTTTCGCAGCGGTAAAACAATAACCGACGGGACCAATTCTATTCGGGACGTGAGCGCAGCAATATAAGATAACAAAGTCATCGGTTCATGGAGGTGATTATTATTTGGTCTTATAACTTGGTCGGGTATTCGCAAATGACTATATCCGAATTCCTCGGCTAAAACAGCAAACGCCTTGATCGTTTCCAAATCGTTTTTGAGTTCGCGGACTGGCAGCGAAACACCTACTTTCATATATTCGTTCTCTCTAAAACAGTTAGTTTAATTTCCTACGCATTCAATGATCGCTCAGTCCGTGGGTCTCCCGCAATTCGAGTATGTAGCATAAATCTCTCTTCTTTCATGTTATAAGGCATGGCCCGATGTAAAACGCACCGATTATCCCAAACGACCAGATCACCTTCCCTCCAACAATGTCGAAGCACTCTCGGCATCTGACAGGCAAAATTCATAAGTCGTTGAAGCAACTCTTCGGCTTCTTCCAATGGATAGTCTGGGATAGCGAACGCATGTCGCCCGATGAACAACGCCTCGCGTCCTGTTTCCGGGTGTATCTTAACCAGTCGATGAAGAGGCGGTTCTCCATGAAAAAACCCATATCCAGCTCCGACTTCGACAGTATGTCCCACCCTCGCCTGAGACTGGAAAAAAGAATGATAAACCTTCAGATCTCTTATGCGAACCTTTGTTTGGACATCTAGCGCCTCATAGGCGGCCCTCATATCCGCCCACTCAGTTTCTCCCCCATTTGACGGTACTACATGAGCGGACAAAACAGATGCTTTCGCCGTAATA
>CAZXQY010000112.1:0-7481 GCA_964642505.1 uncultured Gammaproteobacteria bacterium
AACCACCAACAGCCTCTTCGAAAGGAACACTTAACCAACCAAACTCAGCATACTTAAGCCAGTGTTCTAGACTGTACCCCAACGAAGTTTCGGCAGTGGTCTGCCGACTTTTAAAATCATAATTATCAGCAAGATATTTGCCAACACTATCTTTAAGTAAGGTCTGCTCTTCAGTTAATTGGAATTCCATTTAATAAACCGCCTACAAACCAAGGATCGCTTTCGCTATGATATTTTTTTGAACTTCATTTGAACCGCCATAAATAGTAGCAGCTCGACCATACATATACTTCACCCGGGACCCGATTCCAAAGTCGTGACCCAGAGCTTCGGAGTCGGATTTATCGCCCAACACCGAACCGTATAATCCAGCCACATCCATCATAAGCGTTTGAATAGCCTGCTGGCACTCCGTCCCCTTTATTTTTAGTATTGAAGATTCAGCACCTGGGGAGCCTCCAGAAGCAACGCTCGCCAACACTCTTAGCTCGGTATATTCCAAAGCCATTAGCTCCGCTTCAATTTCAGCGATTCTCCTCTGGAAATTAGCATCTTCAATTAGTGGACGACCATCCTCTAATTCGCGGGAAGCGTATTCTTTCACAAGCCCTAGTTCTCGCTTACAATCCGCGACGCCAGCTATCGCAGTCCGTTCATGCGCGAGTAGCGCTTTCGCATAAGTCCACCCTTTATCTTCCTCACCTATACAATTAGTTACCGGCACTCTAACGTCCTTAAACTCGACTTCATTAAGACTGTGCCTACCGTCAATTGTGATAATCGGGTTGACAGTTATGCCCGGAGTTTTCATATCTATCAGAAGAAAGGTTATTCCTTGCTGTTGTTTGGCAGTATCTTTGTTGGTCCGAACCAGGCAAAATATCCAATCTGCCAACTGCGCATTAGTAGTCCATATCTTGGCACCATTGACAACATACTCATCCCCATCTCGAACTGCCCTAGTTTTTAAGGCAGCCAAATCAGATCCAGCACCTGGCTCAGAATATCCTTGGCACCACCAATGTTCGCTCGACAGAATTCGCGGCAGGAAAAACTCTTTTTGATCCTGAGAACCGAAAGTATAAATAACCGGACCGACCATCTTTAGGCCAAAGGGATTAGAGCCAGGAATTCCTAGACTCGCGCGCTCGTTGTCAAAAATAAATTTTTGAGTATCACTCCAGCCTGTCCCGCCATACTCGGCCGGCCAACCTGGTGCTATCCATCCCTTTTCAAACAAAATTTTCTGCCACTCAATCATCCCCTCCCTATAGGTCGCAGAATTTCCTATTCGATCAGCCAAGCCAGGCTCAAACTTCTCTCTCAAGAAATCCGATACCTCTGCCTTAAACGCCAAATCTTCTCTCGAGAAATAAGTATGCACTTTTGCGACCTCCTATATGTACCGATACAAACCACAGCGCCCCGATCGGTAATTATTTGTAGATATTAACTCAACGAAGACAACCAGTGAATAGCAAATAGTTTGATTCAGAAAGAACGGATCACTTTGTAGTGATCGATTTCGCTCGCCTTAATCTGTCCTCCGAACTTACATTTTGTGGAATATTCATACCTTTCGCTACATTCGGCTTAGAAATCATATCAGCCATCCAGCGCAATAAGTTAGGAAATTCATCACACGGCACTCCGCACCAGTCCGCAAAACATAACCAAGGATAAGTGGCCATATCTGCGATTGAATAGCCACCAGCCAGATAATCGACTTCTCCTAATCTTTGGTCAAGCACCCCGTAAATACGACGAGACTCGTTACAATAACGTTCTATCGCAGGTTCAAGCTTGGGCTCAAAGTAGCGAGAAAAAACGCCTGCCTGACCCATCATGGGACCAACATTTGCCATTTGAAACATCAGCCACTCCATAACTTTCGCTCTATCATCGATTTTTGTCGGCAAAAACCTGTCGGTTTTCTCTGCCAAATATATAAGGATAGCACCCGATTCAAAAACAGAGAGACTTTCCGATCTGTCAACAATCACTGGAATTCGACCGTTAGGGCACAGTTTTAGAAATTCCGCCGTCAAATGATCGCGTTTCTCGAAATCGATCACCTTTAAATTATAGTCCAAACCCATCTCCTCTAGAGCAATGGAGATCTTGAAACCGTTGGGTGTGGAGGCTGTGTAGAGGTCTATCATAGATTCCTCAAGGGTTACCAGAATAAAAATAACGTGTGGTTGTCAGCAAGTTTTTCATAGCCAATATTTTAAATGCGTACCAGCTTCATGAAATCCGTTCCGAACGTAGACGGGAAAACCAATATCGCTCGCACCATTGACTTGGACTTCCCGACATCCTCTGCGTTTTGCCTCGTCAAGTGCCACCTTTAATAAAGGCCCACCTATCCCTTTTCCTCTAAATTTTTCCCCTACGATAAAATCTTCGATCAAAGCATACTCGCCACCAAACCTTAATACATATGAGTAAGCAAGTGTTACCATTCCGGCAACGACACCATTTTGCTCGGCTACCAACATTAGCCCCTTTTTTTCTTCAAGGAGTTCTGGAAACGCCTTGCGTGCATCCTGCCAATTCACATTGGGAAGTTGAGGATCTTCCGGAAATTCCTCTAGAAGAGCTACTATTTGCTCTAGATCAGATGCTACCGCCCGCCTAATACTTGCCATTTGAATAAATCCTCCGTGTTAGAAAAGACTAACTAAGAACGCAAAAGAGGACAAGCCAGGACTCCAAAACAAATCGTCTTGCTTCAGTCAAATTTGTTACAATATTCCTCTAATAACACCAGGACCATCAGACTTGAACCTAGATTATTATTCTACGGTTTTCGCGGAGCTACCTTCGCGAACTACCAATTTATTGTATTCATCGGCCTCTCCTGCCACCGTTTGCTGCCGATAGTTTTCCAGTCCTCCCAAATAAGACAGTAGAGCTCGCGGTTTTCCGGGAATATTGGCACCCATATACCAGCTATTAGCTTTATGTAGCAGACTGTCTTTCGCTACCTCAGTCATGTGTAGCATCCACTCGTCTTCCGACTCTCGTTTAGGCTCTACAGCTATTTTACCCTCTACACCAATATGAGCAATACACCGATCCACCCATTCCACCTGATGCTCTGACAAAAGCATAGGACTCACGAGAGCACCATTAGCACATGGTCCATCTAAAAAGAATAAGTTAGGAAATCCCACACTTAGAAGCCCCAGATAGGCTCGCGGGGCTCCCTTCCAATGATCGTTTAAATCTCTGCCTCCTCGACCTCGAATATCTATTCTGCTAATAGCACCAGTAACAGCATCGAAACCGGTTGCAAAAATTATAGTGTCAGATACGTATTCCTTACCCGCAACAACCACGCCTCTCTTGCTAATCCTTTCTATGGGAAAATCTTTAACAGATACCAGCGACACATTGTCCCGATTATAAGTTTCGTAATAGCCTGTATCCGCACAAAGCCGTTTTGCCATGATCGGGAAGTCCCTCGGCAACAACAATTCAGCCAATTCCGAATCATTTACCCGTTCTCTAGTCTTTTCCCGCACGAAATCTGCCAGAGTATCGTTAGCCTTTTGATCAGTTAGTAGATCAATGAAAGATGAATAAAAGCAGAGACCTCCCGATTTCCAACGCATTTCGTAATCTGCAAGGCGCTCCTCCTCAGATACCTCCAAAGCGGAATTATCATTCGGATAGGTCGGTTGATTGCTTACCGCGATGAAACCCGCTCTCGATTGCCACCTTTGCCTTTGCCTCCACTCTCGATACATAGACTTCACAAGTTTTTCAAACTTACGATTGAGCGGTTCGTTACGTAACGGGATAGAAAAGGGTGGGGTTCGTTGAAACACCGTAAGATGCTCTGCCTCCTTAGCTATTATCGGAATAGCTTGAACAGCGGAGGAACCCGTTCCTATTATTGACACTTTTTGTCCCCTAAAATCCACCTTCTGTTTGGGCCACTTTGACGTAAGATATGTATTACCTTCGTAATCTCCGATCCCGTCGAAATCCGGAATCTCCCCAGCTGACAAAAACCCAGTGGCCATCACACAGTACTTCGTGGATACTCGCTCCTCTTGCGCGGTTTCTACGCACCACTTCGCTTCGACGTCATCGTACTGAGCCGACGTTACAAATGTATTCAATTGAATATTTGGCCACAACTTAAAATAGTCCGCACAAAATTTTACGTAACGCAATAATTCAGGCTGAGCAGCGTACCGTTCCGACCAAGACCATTTTTGCTCCAAATTTTCATCGAAAGTATAGGAGTATTCCATTGACTCTACATCCACTCGGGCGCCGGGATATCGATTCCAGTACCAAGTACCGCCAATCCCGTCGCCAGCTTCAAACAAGCGAACTCTGTAGCCTCTTTGCTGACAACGATGTAGCATATAAAGGCCTGCAAAGCCTGCACCCACTACTAAAACGTCTAGATCACAATTATTAAGTATCAACTGTTTTTTCAAAGCTCGATCTATCGCGACACTCATGGTCGATCCCCCTCCTTAGTTCTTGACCAGTACTTTTGTCCAAACATCTAGCTACAAATCAGGCCTAGTTTGAACATCTTCGCCAAGCCTTAATCAAATTTTTTTCCAATTCCTTTAGCGTATCAAGTATAGAGGTCTCATTTTTACGATCCGTTTGTTATACACTTATATTTTATATTTGAAATTGATGCCTAGCCGAAACCACTCTCAACATGACGGCAATTTTCTTAATTAAAAAGATTCGGTCAGACTGTACTGTTCTTGCCCACTTTTCAGTTGACTAAATTAACTAACTGCTGCTCGACCGAAGTCCACTATTGAAGACATCTTCAACACTAAAAAAATTGAAGACATTGTCAATAAGAATGTTCGAGAGATCATTAATTTGGCCCTATAAGTTCCCGCAAAACTTTGGGAACTTCTCATTACAAAGGGTCAGCTAAGATTTCGTCATTAAATCAGCCAACCCTAGTGGAACAACATTTGACTCTTCTTTACCCAGATGCAAATCGTAATCAGCACGTAAGACACTGCGCCCTCGGGCGAATTGACGCGTTACGTTCGCTATATGGTTCCCATGCAATTCGGCGGTAAGAATATCACTTGACGGGGGCGCCAGCTCTACAGGCTCATCGATATTTGCCTGCGCCATAACACCGAGGTAACCCGCTAGTCGGTTAAGATCATCTTCCGAACCGGCAGTCGAATAATGACCACCAGTTATCCTCATAGGAACCCACAGCATTCCCATCTGAGCAGCGAAAACAACCATTTGTTGAAGGGTATTCAGTTTGTCACCGCTTCGTCCCGCAGACACTGTGAAACCACCTGCTATTTTGTTAACCCACTTTCTCTGCAGCCAAATCTCCCCCGCAAGTTGCTCTATAAAACCCTTGAATCCCGCAGCAACGCTACCCATGTAGGTAGGACTACCAAAGACGATACCGTCCGCCCGTGCTAACTCTCCCCAGCGACTATCAACTTCCTCCACCTTAATCAATCCTGTAGTGGTTTCTGGTACTGTAAGTACCCCTCGCTCGATAGCTTCTGCTAATTTTTCAGTCGCTCCCTTGAACTGACTGAAATAAACGATGGCAATATGACTCACAGACCAACCCTCCACCAGGCAAATAAAAGTGATTAACAATAACACAAACGTTCAGAAACTAACGCCGGGGTTTATGGCGGCTCGAAATGACTAAAAAGCTCCAAAAAAGATTCCATCTTATATCCAAAATTTATAGATTATTACTAAAACGAAATATTGACGTTGCCGGTTAGACTTATTGTTTCTAAGTATATTCTAAATAAAGACACGTGATAGAGAGTCTTGGTAGGCTGATTTACGGGCCATCCGAAAAGACCCCTAATTTAAGCTGAGTACTTTGTAAAACGAAGGAGAAAGAAAACCATGAATAGAATGCTTTTAATCTCATTAAGTTTATTAATTCTCTTCTCATCAAGTGTCTATGCGCACCGATCGACACATCGGTACCACCACGGACCAGACCTTAAAAACTACCCGCCCGCGCAAATCATAGTTCATCAACATTATGTCTCTGAACCTACGAGAAGCGCTCGGCAACACTATTACGTCGACCCGATTTCGTATCGAGTGCCCAGAACTCCCGTCTATAACCGCGGACAGCATAACGATCCCACCTTTGCCAATGCCATAGGAGCAGTAATTGGCGGCCTTGCAGGATCAAAAATCGGCAAGGGATCAGGTAAGCTGGCTACCACCGCCGCCGGTACGATGTTCGGATACTTTCTAGGAGGTCGCCTAGTATCTCCGGAGTAGACAAGCTAGAAAAAAGGGGAATCGATAGATTCCCCTTCATTCTGGAACAGCTGAGAAGGGAGCTTCCCGTGTACAGCAATGCCCACTCTTCTATTTTTACCTACTGATTGAAGAAGTAGAAAACTAATAACAACGAATTTTCTAAATCCACCGGGTGCGATCGAAGTTTTAAAAATCCCTCGTTCCTCTTTATGGGTGGATTTAACCCCTTTCCCTCTTGCCAGCAATCTTATAAAATAATATTTATGGGAAAAAGCCTTCTTAAAACATTTGTTTTCATATTTACAGTGTCACAAATTGGGGCGCAACTGCATACTTGGTTTCACCCGATAGAAAACCCTCAGGAGCATAGCAAGTCAGCCCTCGGACTAGTAGTCGATGAGAGGGAACAGGGATCAGAAGATAAACCAAACCATTCGGATTGTAGGTTTTTTCACTTTTCGGAACGAACAGATTTTCATCTGGACGTCCCCCACTTAAAAATCACTCTCCTCGATAAAATTCTAAGCGATTTATCCGGTGAACCGGAACGTTTTTCTCTGAAACCAACCAAACGAGAAGGCCAACCTCGAGCACCACCCCAGCACTCCTAGACTTAGATTAGACGGTAAAAACCGATGCTCCCCCTGAATTTTGTGGGGACAGAAAAATTAAGTATTGAGGAGACACAATAGTGAAAAAGAACATGAAGCCGTTTTTCGCGGTTCTTTTGCTGTTCCTATACGGGAACGGAAACGTTAGAGCTGACGAAACATCCACACTAGACGACATAAAAGCTGAACTTGCTACACTCAAAGAGATGTATGACATCAGAATCGCAGAGCTTGAGGCCAAAGTTAAATCTATGGAATCGTCTGCCAACGAAAAAACTGTCGCTGCTAGCAAGTCTCAACAGCTACCGAAAAAAGCGAGAACAGTAAAGAGATTTAATCCCGCCCTGAGTGTTATACTGAACGGTAAAGCAACTAGCTTTTCGGGTCCGGAATCGGAGTTTGCTGGCTTCAGCGTCAGCCATGAAGGCGAACGCGGACGAGAAGGCCTAGGCCTAGGCGAATCTGAAATTAGCGTTTCTGCCAATGTGGACAACAAGTTCTACGGCAGTCTGACGGCTGCCATAGTCAGAGAAGAAGGCGAGGATACGGTCGAGCTCGAGGAAGCGTATCTTCAAACTTTGCCGGATTTAGGGATCATGGACG
>CAZXQY010000113.1:0-7390 GCA_964642505.1 uncultured Gammaproteobacteria bacterium
CACATGCGGCTTCGACCTTTCAAATTTTTCCTTCGACATGACCCGTTACTCCTACGCTGCTCAATTAGATAAACAATTGATTAAAAATTTAATACCTTTTACTTAGAGACTCAGTTATATCCTTAGGCACCCTTTCATATTTAGAAAATTCCATGGAATACGTAGCTCTACCCTGAGTGGCAGACCGCAGCAATGTCGCATAACCGAACATTTCCGCTAACGGAACGTCGGCCTTAATAACAACTCCACTTGGTGCTTCTTCATTTCCCCTTAAAATGCCTCTCCTGCGATTCAAATCCCCGTTTACCGAGCCCAGATATTCGTCTGGAGTTACTATTTCTACGGTCATGATAGGTTCCAAAACGACTGGTTTCGCCTCTGACAGGCCATCTCTAAAGGCCATTGAAGCCGCCACCTTGAAAGCCACTTCACTCGAATCGACATCATGGAACGAACCATCTTTAAGAACAACCTCGACATCAGTGATTTGAAATCCCCCTACGAAGCCATTCCCTAAAGACTCTTCTACTCCTTTTTTTACAGCTGGGATAAACTCTTTTGGAATCGCGCCTCCAACTATTTTATTCTCAAACGAGAATCCATCACCGCGTTCTTTCGGAATAATATCTAGGACAACGTGTCCGTACTGTCCTTTTCCACCGGTCTGTCTTACGAACTTGCCTTCTACACTTTTCACGGTTTCTGTGACCGTTTCTCTGTAAGCCACCTGCGGCTTACCCACATTCGCATCAACGTTAAATTCTCGACGCATACGATCGACTATAATCTCAAGGTGCAACTCACCCATTCCAGATATTATCGTTTGACCTGATTCTTCGTCATAAGAAACCCTAAAAGAAGGGTCTTCCCGGGCGAGTTTCTGAAGAGACATACCCATTTTTTCCTGATCAGCAGTCGTTTTCGGCTCAACAGCTACAGAAATAACTGGATCTGGAAACGATATACTCTCTAAAGTAATCACGTTCGAAGGGTCGCACAAAGTATCACCGGTAGACACATCCTTGAGACCCACGGCCGCGGCAATATCACCGGCCCGGACTTCCTTTAATTCTTCCCTGGTATTAGCATGCATTTGTAATATTCGACCAAATCTCTCCTTGCGTCTTTTAGAAACGTTATAGACGCTATCGCCTGATTTCACCACCCCTGAATAAACTCTAAAAAATACAATGTTCCCTACAAAAGGATCAGCTGCAATCTTAAAAGCCAGCGCAGCGAAAGGTTCATCGTCGTCAGACTGCCTGACCAGCTTTTCGGATCCAAGTTCGTCATTCACATCACATACTGCCCCCACATCACCTGGTCCAGGAAGATATTCAATTATGCCATCTAAAACGGCCTGAACACCTTTATTTTTGAAGGCAGAACCGCATAAAACTGGGATGACCTGATTGTCCAAGGTCCTACGTCGTATTCCCTGTCGTATTTCAGAAAGAGACAACTCAAGCCCCTCTAAATACTTATCGGTCAATTCCTCGCTCGCTTCCGCCGCATTTTCTATCAGTCGCTCTCTCATCTCTTCACACTCAGTAACCATTCCCACTGGAATATCCCTTTCCTCAAATCGGGCACCTAATGTCTCTTCATCCCAATAAACTGCCCTCATTTTAATGAGGTCAACGATCCCTTCAAAAGAGTGCTCCGAACCAATCGGCAATTGCAAAGGTAAAGGATTTCCTCCGAGCCTGGCGCGGATCTGCTCTACCACTCGTAAAAAATCAGCTCCAGATCGATCCATCTTGTTGACAAATGCCAATCTAGGAACCTTATACTTATCTGCCTGCCGCCACACAGTCTCCGACTGAGGCTCAACGCCCCCTACGGCACAGAATACGGCCACTGCCCCGTCCAAAACCCTTAGTGAGCGCTCTACCTCGATAGTAAAATCTACATGACCAGGAGTATCAATTATATTTATTCGGTGCAGAGGAAATTGTCGATCCATACCACCCCAGAAACAAGTGGTAGCCGCCGAAGTGATGGTAATGCCTCGCTCTTGCTCTTGCTCCATCCAATCCATTGTAGCGGCACCATCATGCACTTCTCCCATTTTGTGCGATATTCCGGTGTAGTAAAGAATTCGTTCGGTCGTAGTGGTCTTACCAGCATCAATATGAGCCATAACCCCAATATTCCGATAATGCTCGATAGGCGTATTTCGCGACATGTCGGCTTATCCAAGTCTTCTTTTTACCAACGATAGTGCGAAAACGCCCTATTTGCCTCTGCCATCTTGTGAGTATCCTCACGCTTTTTTACAGCCGAGCCGCGATTTTCAAAGGCCTCAAGCAGTTCGTTAGCCAGCCTTTGCCCCATGGATTTTTCGTTTCTTTTTCGCGCCGAGTCTACTAACCATCTCATTGCCAACGCCACCCTCCGAGAAGCATGCACTTCTACTGGAACCTGATAAGTCGCGCCTCCTACCCGCCTGGACTTCACTTCAACTCGAGGCTCGACATTCTCTAAAGCCTGCTTAAAGACCTCGATTGCTGATTCGTGTCCCTTTGATTCAACGTTATCTAGAGCGCCATAAACTATTTTTTCCGCGACCGCTTTTTTGCCACGAGACATCACCATATTAATAAACTTTGCCAAAACCTTATCTCCGTATTTAGGATCGGGGAGAATTTCGCGTTTAACTGCTGCGTGACGTCTAGACATGTGTTATCGCTCTACTGCTACTTAGGCCTTTTGGCGCCGTATTTAGAACGTCCTTTACGACGCTCCACCACACCAGACGTATCTAGTGTGCCCCTAACAGTGTGATACCTGACACCTGGCAGATCCTTTACCCTTCCACCCCTGATCAATATCACCGAGTGCTCCTGAAGATTGTGACCCTCACCTCCTATATACGTGGTAACTTCTTGCCCGTTAGTCAAACGCACTCTTGCCACCTTCCTTAAAGCGGAATTGGGCTTCTTGGGAGTAGTAGTATAAACGCGAGTGCAGACGCCTCTCTTTTGAGGACTAGCCTGAAGAGCAGGCACATTACTCTTTTTGACCTGTCTCTTTCTCGGTTTACGCACCAGTTGATTTATAGTCGCCATTTAAAAATCCAAATCGTTATTTAATTTCCGCTAATTCCCACAAACTACGGAGCAACGCATCTCTACAGGTTGGGGCCACCACCCACCTAATGCGTAACCCAAAAGTGGCGAAAATTTAGTGTAGAATCTATAGTCGAGCGCGGTTTCCAAAAACCCCCACCGGAACCGGCAAATTATATACTGTAGGAGTTCTTTGTCAATCCCGACTAGGCACTTTTAGTAGTAGGTTCCAGAGCCCCTTCGTTTTCCCGATCCGCCTGCGTTTCATCGCTCAAATCAGCCTGGCTTTCAGCTTCCCTCAATTCTGCTATAAGTTCAGCATTAATATCTTCTACTGTGGTACTACTGGCGTCCCGTTTCCTGTCCGTATGATAGGCAAACCCTGTACCAGCTGGAATCAGCCTCCCTACTATCACGTTTTCCTTTAGCCCTCTCAACTCATCTTTTTTCCCGGTTACCGACGCTTCCGTAAGCACCCGCGTGGTTTCTTGAAAAGACGCCGCCGATATAAAAGATTCCGTAGCAAGAGAAGCTTTGGTAATCCCTAAAAGAAGTTGCTGCCCTTCGGCTGCTGTTCCGCCTTCCGCTTCAACGCGCTCGTTTTCCTCCATCAGCCTCTCGCGCTCTATCTGCTCGCCCGCTAAATAGGTAGAATCGCCAGAACTTACTATCTCGACTTTTCGTAGCATTTGCTTAACAATTACTTCTATGTGTTTTTCGTTAATTCGAACGCCCTGAAGGCGATAGACGTCCTGCACTTCATTGACAATATACTTTGTTAACTCGTGAATTCCTTTGAGCCGAAGAATGTCATGTGCGTCTGAAGGACCGTCACAAACCGTCTCTCCCTTTTCTACTTGCTCACCCTCAAAAACGGTAACGTTTCGCCATTTCGGTATTAAAGTCTCAGTTTCCACCTTGTCCTCAGATGTGATGACCAATCTTTGTTTACCCTTCGTTTCTTTCCCATAAGACACAACTCCAGAGGCCTCGGCTAGCACGGCGGAATCTTTAGGTCTTCGAGCTTCAAAAAGATCCGCCACCCTGGGTAATCCACCTGTTATGTCTCTAGTTTTTAACGACTCTTGAGGCACTCTTGCGAGTACATCACCGATAGCTACCTCCTGGCCTTCCTCTACTGTGACCACAGCGTTGGGAGGCAAAAAATAATTGCCTGATAAGTCTGAGCTAGAGGGTTTTTTGTCATTCACACTACTATCTATTAGTTTAAGAGAAGGTTTCATATCTTTTGCCAAAGCTCCCCTCTGCTTAAGATCAGTAACGACCATACTTGATAGACCAGTTATGTCATCAGTCTGCCTATTCACCGTCACGTTATCCACTAGGTCCTGAAAAACAATCTTCCCTCCAACTTCACAAATTATAGGATGAGTATGAGGATCCCAAGAAGCAACTGACTGGCCTGCCGTCACATCGGCACCATCAGCCAAGCCGATAAGAGCGCCGTAGGGAACTTTGTGCCGTTCCCGGCTACGCCCATTTTCATCGTTTACGACCAATTCTCCCGAACGAGAAACGGAAACAAAAGTACCGTCATCTTTCGCTACGGTCTTCACGTTAACATGTTTAATGGTACCTTCAGACTTCACTTCTATACTGTTTACGGCGGCGGCCCGAGACGCCGCTCCACCTATATGAAACGTCCTCATCGTCAATTGGGTTCCCGGTTCTCCAATCGATTGCGCCGCTATCACCCCTACGGCTTCACCTTTATTAGCAAGCTGCCCCCTACCGAGATCCCGACCATAACAGTTAGCACATACCCCATACCTGGTTTTGCACGTTATCGCCGATCGTACCAACACCTCATCTGCACCGTTTTCATCCAAAAACAGAACTTCTCTCTCTTCTATGAGCGTTCCTGCTTTAAGTAATATCACACCTTCGCCAGGCTTCTTTACATCTTGAGCCACCACCCGACCTAATATCCGATCTCCTAATGCCTCTATCACATCACCTCCTTCAATAATAGGACTCATTAGGACGCCTTCGTCAGTTTCACAATCGATTTCCGTTATCACAAGGTCTTGGGCAACGTCGACTAATCGACGAGTGAGGTAGCCCGAATTAGCCGTTTTTAAGGCTGTATCGGCGAGACCTTTTCGGGCACCGTGGGTTGATATGAAATACTGTAAGACGTCTAAACCCTCTCTGAAATTCGCGGTTATAGGAGTTTCAATAATCGAACCGTCCGGCTTGGCCATCAATCCTCTCATTCCAGCCAATTGTCTGATCTGGGCAGCCGAACCTCGAGCTCCAGAATCAGCCATCATAAATATAGAGTTAAAGGAATCCTGTCGTACTTGTTCACCATTCTGATTTTTGACAACTTCGTAACCCAATTTGTCCATCATAGCTTTCGCCACCTGATCATTAGTATGAGACCAAATATCTACGGTTTTATTGTAACGCTCTCCCGTGGTTACTAGTCCAGACGCGTATTGTTCAGCGATCTCATTTACCTGGGCTTCCGCTCCTTTAATTATGCCCACCTTTTCCTCGGGCACGACCATATCGTCTACACCAATAGAGACTCCTGCTTTAGTCGCATGCTCAAAGCCCATATACATTAACCTATCAGCAAATATCACCGATTCCTTCAGTCCAATTATTCTGTAACAGCTATCGAACATTTGAGAAATCGCTTTCTTGTTTAGAGTTTTGTTCATTAGAGAGAAAGGCAGACCTTCTGGAAGTAGTTGAGAAAGTATAGCTCTGCCTACAGTTGTTTCCTCTACTTTAATGCACTGGAAAACATCTCCATTCTCGTCGAATTCACTTAAATTCATCCTCACCTTACAACGAGCATGAAGACTAGCGGCACCAGTTTCATACGCTCTATGGGCTTCATCCGTACTAGAAAAGACCATATCTATTCCCATGGCGGCGGCAGACTCTCGCGTTAAATAATACAAACCGAGGACCACATCTTGTGTCGGGACAATAATAGGATCCCCGTTAGCAGGCGACAAAATATTATTCGTCGACATCATTAGCGTCCTTGCCTCTAACTGAGCTTCCACAGACAAAGGAACATGCACCGCCATTTGATCACCGTCGAAATCCGCATTGAACGCAGTACAAACTAGAGGATGTAGTTGAATTGCCTTACCTTCAATCAATACAGGCTCAAAGGCCTGGATTCCCAATCGGTGTAAGGTCGGAGCTCTATTTAGCATGACGGGATGCTCTCTAATTACTTCCTCCAGAATATCCCACACTTCTGAACCTTCCTTTTCAACAAGCTTTTTCGCTGCCTTTATAGTAGTAGCTAGCCCTCTTTTTTCTAGTTTGCTAAAGATAAACGGCTTAAATAACTCTAAGGCCATTTTTTTGGGTAAGCCACACTGGTGAAGTTTGAGAGTCGGACCTACAACTATCACCGACCTCCCAGAATAATCTACCCTTTTTCCTAAAAGATTTTGACGAAAGCGGCCTTGTTTTCCCTTTATCATGTCAGCAAGAGACTTAAGAGGTAATTTGTTGGATCCCGTTATTGCTCGCCCTCTTCTCCCATTATCCAGAAGAGCATCAACCGATTCTTGAAGCATTCTCTTTTCGTTCCTCACGATGATATCTGGCGCATTCAATTCAAGTAATCTTTTTAGGCGATTGTTACGATTAATAACCCTTCTATATAGATCGTTTAGATCGGACGTCGCGAACCGACCTCCGTCTAGAGGGACCAATGGCCTTAATTCCGGGGGCAATACGGGAAGCACTCTCAACACCATCCACTCTGGATTATTTCCCGATTTAACAAAAGCTTCGATGAGCTTGAGCCTTTTTGTTAATTTTTTTATTTTCGTCTCAGAGTTAGTCTTCGGTAGGTCTTCTCTAATAGTAGCTACCTCTTCTCCTAGATTAACCACCTTTAGTAATTCAAATATGGCCTCAGCCCCCATCTTCGCCTCGAACTCATCTCCGTAAGTTTCTATAGCATCGAAATAAGCTTCTTCTGATAAAAGTTGGCCCCGTTCTAAATCAGTCATTCCCGGCTCAACTACAGCATACGCCTCAAAATAAAGAACCCTTTCTATCTCCCTGAGCGTCATGTCTAATAAAAGACCCATCCTAGACGGTAGCGACTTCAAAAACCAAATATGAGCGACAGGACTAGCTAATTCAATGTGGCCCATTCTTTCCCTTCGAACCTTAGTCAAAGTGACCTCTACACCACATTTCTCACATACA
Organism: uncultured Gammaproteobacteria bacterium; assembly: GCA_964642505.1. GTDB lineage: Bacteria > Pseudomonadota > Gammaproteobacteria > TMED69. The sequence continues at coordinate 7,287 of CAZXQY010000113.1, forward strand.
ACACCCCGATGTTTTAATCTTTTATATTTTCCACAAAGGCACTCGTAATCCTTAGTAGGTCCAAAAATTTTCGCACAAAAAAGACCATCTCTTTCGGGCTTAAA
>CAZXQY010000114.1:0-6765 GCA_964642505.1 uncultured Gammaproteobacteria bacterium
TAGCTAATCAAGAATTATTATGGCTTCTTACCGTAGTTTACGATTTAGGTTTAGCCATCATCCTATATAGGTTCTTTGGAAAGTATGGTCTTTACACTGCAGTTGTCCTGGGTATTGTCTTAGGAAATTTGCAAGGAGGTAAAGTGAGTGAACTCACTTTATTTGGATACAGTTTTACAGCCAGCATGGGTGCGATTCTTTATTCAGGAATTTATTTTGCTACAGATGTGTTAAACGAGAAGTTTGGTAGAGAGGAAGCTAATAGAGCAGTCATGTTAGGTTTTGTAGCTAATGTTGCTGTAATGATTACACTTTTAATTAGTATTCAGTTCAAACCATCAGATATCACAGGATCAGCTTTAGAAGTACACAATGCAATCTCTACCCTTGCAGGATATTCTCCTATATTTGTCGTCGGATCCTTAACAGCATACTTGATTAGTCAGACTTTTGATGTGTGGTTCTTCCATAAGATTAGATCCTACACTGGTGAATCAAAGCTCTGGTTAAGAAATAATTTATCAACCATCACCTCTCAATTACTTGATACTATGATCTATCAATTTACTTGGGTAATGGCTGGTATGGACATTAAAACTGCTTTTTTAATAGCAGTGACTAAATATGTCTTTAAGGTTTTTATTGCAGGTATTGATACTATATTCATTTACTGGGTAAGGAAATGGTAAAAAAAAAGAAGTTTTCTAAAATTACTCTTTCTACTTCTACTAAAGATAGAAGGGTTATTGGTATTGCAAGACAGGTAATAGAAATTCTTTCTTCTTTAGGGATAGAAGTGTCTCATGATAAGAGCCTTCCTGGTTTAAATAACAACAAAGACAGCAAGCTACTAAAGTCTGGAGATATTGTTTCCAGTTCTGATTTACTTATAGCCATAGGTGGAGATGGAACAATACTAAATTGCTCTAGAAAGTATGGTTCTAAGGGAGTGCCTTTATTGGGTATAAATTTAGGAAAGTTAGGTTTTTTATCAGATATAGCACCTAACGATGTAACTACTAGCTTACTAGAAGTATTAAATGGTAAGTATCTGACAGATGAAAGGTTTTTTTTGGAAGCCTACATTAGAGAAGGAGGAGAGTCTTTTATTGCTTTAAATGAAATAGTTATACACTCAGGATCAATTGCTCAATTGATAGAGTTTGAGGTTTTTATAAATGAAACTTTTGCTTATAGGCAGAAAGCAGATGGGATAATTTTTAATACACCAACAGGTTCAACTGCGTATTCATTATCCGGTGGCGGGCCTATAGTTCACCCAGACGTTGAGGCTATTACTCTTTTGCCTATGTTCCCTCAAAGCCTAAGCAGCAGTACATTAATAGTAGAAGCCTCAAGTAAAATACGCGTTGTACTAGTAGAACCACGCTCACTTTGTCAGGTTAGCTTTGATAGTCAAGATAAACTAAATCTTAAGGGCAGGAAAGAAATAAACATCTCAAAGAGCCTTTCTCCTCTTACATTAATACACCCTTTAGAGCATGATTTCTATGGGGGTTGTAGGAATAAGTTGGGTTGGAGCATGGGTTTGGTGAACAAATCAAAATAGGTGTTTTTATTCAAAGCTAGTAGAATGCTTGCTCGTTAAAAAACAGATAGTTAAAGAATCTTATGAAAAAGAACTCTTTTTTTAAATTTAGTGTAAGCCTATTTCTTTTGACAACTGGCTTTTTTCTTTTAGCAGAGGAAAATATTGACTTAACCCTTGAGCAAATTAAAGTCCTTCAAGAAATAACCCCAGGAGAACAAACAGCAGATGAAACTGAAAAGAACTTTACAGAATTCTTAACTTTTAAGGAAGATTTAGCAAGAAAACAAGAATGTGAAAGAAAGCTTTTAGAAGATAGTAGAGAATGTATATTTGGCTATACAATTTTCACTTCTGTACCATCAACATATGCTTTGTCTTCAGATGTTCCAGTACCTCCTTCTTATGTTTTAGGGCCGGGAGATCAATTAAGAATTGAATATTTTGGAAACGAAAATCTAAGTAAAGAAGGATATATTACTAGGACTGGAAGTTTACATTTGCCGATCCTTGGGCCAATTACACTAGCAGGCCTTAGCTTTTCAGAAGCTGAGGAACTTATAAGCACAAAAGTAGAAAAAGAGCTTATTGGAACTAAAACTTTTATTACATTAGGCGAACTGAGATCCATTAATATTTATGTTTTAGGTAATGCCTTTAAACCCGGTAGATACACTATTAGTGCTTTAACAACCCTAACTAATGCTATTTTTAGTACTGGAGGTGTTAATACAATTGGATCTTTAAGAAATATTGAAGTTAAAAGAAATGGGCAGACCATCCAGACTTTCGATCTTTATGATTTGCTTATAAAAGGTGACACTAGTAAAGATGTAAGGTTACAACAAGGAGATACAGTATTTGTTCCTTTATTAAAAAACTATGCTTCGCTTAAGGGAACAATTCTGCGTCCAGGGCTTTATGAGTTTAAGGAAGGAGAGACCTTAAAAGACTTAATTAGCTTTGGGGGAGATGTTAATAATAATTCAAGAATTGAGTTAAGCAGAATTAATTCATCTACAGGAAAAAGAGATTTACAAATAATTTCCTCTCAGGACTTAGATAGTCTAAATACTGAATTAAAACATAATGATAGTTTGAATATTGTTGAAATAGAGTCTCTAAAAGCAAAAAATATATTGTTAAGCGGTCAATTTAATTATCCTGGCTACTATAGCATTACTGAAGGGGACACAATTTTAGACTTAATTGAAAGAGCGGGTGGATTAAAAGAGTCTGCTTATACTGCAGGAGCCATATTCAAGAGGAAGCAGATAGCTGAGCAACAAAAAAAATCATACTTATTAACTGCAGATGAACTAGAAAAATCTTTGATAGATGCAGTTTCATCAGGTGTAGATATTGATGGTGATGCTTACCTAAGTCTTACAGCTTTTATTGAAAAACTTAGAAACATCAAACCAGAAGGAAGACAAGTAATAGAAATGGATTTACTCAAAATGAAGAGGGATCCTAAAAAAAATCTTCAGTTACAAAATGGTGATGAGTTGATAATACCAAGTAGGTCAGCTTCAGTTAATGTAGTTGGAGAAGTTTTAAATTCAGCTTCTCACATTCACGAAGATAATTTAAGTGTCGATGATTACATTAAATTATCTGGAGGAATGACTAGAGGTGCTGATAAAAATAAAATATTTATTATTTTTCCTAATGGTCAATCACTTTTAGCGAATGAAAGATTATTTGGTCAGGGAATAAGGTCAGTGAATGCTACTTTAAAAATACTTCCAGGGAGTACTATAGTAGTTAGTAGAGATCCAGATCCCTTTGATGCCTTTAAGCTAGTATCAGTAATAACACCAATACTTTCTGATTTAGCTATATCTGCAGCATCCATAGCAGCTATTAACGACTAACAGAGTCTATGACTCTAAAATTTTTGTATAGAAGAAAGTTTATCTTCTTCTCTTCTTTAATTTTTTCATCATCCTTATTTTCCTCGTTTGAGGATTATTACCCTTACCCTCTAAATACAACATCTAATAATTATGGAGAAACTGGACTTTTAGAAATGCCTTCAGCAAGATTTATGGAAGAAGGAACATTAAAGTTTGGAATAACTGCATCTAACCCTAACGAATTTACTTTTATTGCAGCGAGCCCATTTCCTTGGCTTGAGGCTGTTTATAGGTACACTGAACAAAAGAACCTTAAGTATGGACCGGTAGCTTATAGCGGAAATCAAAGCCTAAAAGACAAAAGTTTCGATATTAAATTTAAGTTATTAGAAGAGTCGTATCTTCAGCCTAATATCGCTTTAGGAATAAGAGATTTGGCTGGAACAGGTAGGTTTTCAGGGGAATATTTAGTTGCTTCAAAGAAAATAGGGAATGTTGACTTATCTTTTGGGTTAGGCTGGGGTGTGTTAGGAGCAGATGGAAATGCTAGAAATCCTTTTATCTCGCTTGACGAAAGGTTCAAAATAAGAACTTTCTCTGACTCTGAAGGAGGAGAATTGAACAACCAAAGCTGGTTCTCTGGTAAAAGAACAGCTTTATTTGGAGGATTAGAATATAGCCTTTACAGGTATGGAATAAACGTTAAATTAGAGTATGACACATCCAATCCTGATTTAGGATTAAGCGGGCCCCCACTAGAAGTTAAGAGTAGATTTAATTTTGGAGTCTCTAGATCTCTAAATGACTTTGTAGATTTAGGATTAAGTTTTGAAAGAGGGGATGTGATTAGATTTTCTTTTGTTTTTAAAGGGAATTATGGACAAAGAAGTCTAGTACCTAAACTAGACTTTCCATTAAATGTCATATCTTTAAATCAAGAGCAAAAAAAGAGAATCATAGAAGAAGAAGAAATATTTTATAGGTCGTTAAACAGGAGTTTAAGAGAAGAGCAAGTATATATACAGGCTGCTTCAATTAAACAAGATTCAGTAGATATTGCTATTAATCAAGTTAGATTTAGGAGTTATTCGAGGGCTGCGGGGAGGACCGCAAGAATCGCTTCAGCTTTGTCACCTAATGAAATAGAGGAAATTAATATTTTCCTTATGAATGGAGATATTGAGATAGGTTTAATAAGCTTAAATAGAAGAGAGTTTGATAAAGCTATACTAAATAAAAGTTCAAGTTCTGAGGTACTTTTTAAATCGAACATAGTTTCTCCTGAAAAGGAGCCTAAATATCTTAATGCTGATTTTCAACCAACAATTAAATTCCCAGAATTTTTTTGGAATATGTCACCTGCCCTAAGACATCAAATAGGAGGCCCTGAAGCTTTTTATTTAGGACAACTTTGGTGGAAGATTGATACTACTGTCATGTTTAGAAGAGGTTTATCTCTCAAAACTGTAATTGGCTTTGATTTGTATAATAACTTTAATGAGTTTAATAATCCAAGCGGTAGCACAATACCTCATGTTAGGAGTGACATTCAGGATTATTTATCTGAAGGGAAAAATAATATTGCAAGAATGCAGCTAAATTATATTTGGTCACCTTATAAAAATCTTTTTGCTAGATTAGATGTAGGCCTTTTAGAAGAAATGTTCGGCGGATTTGGAGGAGAAATTTATTATCGTCCTTTTAATTCCGATTTTTCAACAAGTCTTTCCATTCATAGAGTTAAGCAGAGAGAATTTAAACAAAGGTTTGGATTTAGAGATTATCAAACAGAGACTGGGCATTTAGGCCTACATTATGATTTGCCGAAAGGGGTGCACGGTAAGCTATCTATAGGAAAATATTTAGCTGGAGATAAGGGCGCAACAGTGGATATCTCAAGGAGATTTAAGACAGGCTTTACCCTAGGAATCTTTGCCACAAAGACAAATCTGTCTAGAGAAGAGTTTGGAGAAGGTTCCTTTGATAAAGGCTTCTATTTTTCAATTCCAATAGAAATATTTTATACAAAGTATAGACCAGGAAACATTTCCTTTGGTCTTCATCCGCTAACTAAAGATGGAGGAGCAACTTTAAATGTTCATAACTCACTGTTTTCCTTATTTGGAGATACTAACAGATCTTCTTTACTTAGAGATTGGGAAGACTTATTGAATTAAAGCTAATGAAAATTTTACAAGAATTATCTTTCTTTATTAAGGCTTTCTTCTTTATTTCTATGGCGCAATTCTTTTTAGGTTGCTCATCTATAAATTTTGACAGAATAGCACCTTCAATTGGTGGAGCTTATGATTCTATTAAAGGAGCACTATTCGGTTATCCAGACCCAATAATTAATAGAGAAATGATTAATAGTATTCCTTATGCTTCATCTTTATTAAAAATAGGCAAAGGGTCAACTGGGTTAATTATTTTAGAAAGTGTGAATGCTGATAAGCATACATGGGTGAGTAAAGATAATATATATCTTGAGATTAAGGATGGTCGCATAGTTAAAACAGATGGCCTTATAAACAATCTCACTAATTTATCTATAATTGATCAAAGTTTTGAAGAAATATTAACTAAGCCCCAAAAGGTAAAGAATCATTTGTCATATTATTCTTATGACAACCCATATTTAATGGATCTGGAGGTGAACGTTTCTATCCTTATTAAAGGCATGCAAGAAGTTGAAATACTGGGGGAAGTAAAAACTCTTATTCTAATTGAAGAAAGTATTTCTAATAATGAAATAAGGTGGCATAGAAAAAATCTTTTTTGGATTGACCCCAAAGACTACTTTGTTTGGAAGAGTGTTCAACACATTTCACCTAAACTTCCCAGTTTTACTTTACAGATTACAAAAAGACCCTCAAGATAAAAACAGAAAACTTTCTGTTTTTATTGCTTAATTCTGGTAGCTGTAGCAGTAGCTGTAGCAGTTGAAGTGCTCGAAGGAGTTCCGGGAATAGTTGTCGTTACAATGTACTCTTCAACTACATCGTATTCCTCTACTACATCATATTCTTCAACTACATCATATGTTTCAACTACATCATATACTTCTTCAACATTATATGTTTCTTCAACATTATATGTTTCTTCAACTTCATATACTTCTTCAACATTATATGTTTCTTCAACATTATATGTTTCTACATCATAATAAATATCTTCCCCTCCGGCTGTTGTTCCTATGGTTGAACCAGCGCCCTGTCCATTTGAAGAAGTTGTAGTAGCAAGAGTTGTTCTCGTTGCAGTAGCTCCCGTAGCTCTAGTTGCAGTAGCTCACGTAGATCTAGTTTCAGTAGCAGCCTTAGATAATGATTCATAAGCAGCATAATATAATATTAAATT
>CAZXQY010000114.1:6775-7034 GCA_964642505.1 uncultured Gammaproteobacteria bacterium
GAATCAATATTTGTTGCAGCTGCAGAAGCTACAGTATCTCACGGTGCAGTAGCTCCAGTTGATCAAGCTGCAGTAGCTCCAGTAGATCTCGTTGCAGTAGCTCCCGTAGCTCTTGTTGCAGTAGCTCCCGTAGCTCTTGTTGCAGTAGCTCCCGTAGCTCTCGTTGCAGTAGCTCCCGTAGCTCTTGTTGCAGTCGCTCCCGTAGCTCTTGTTGCAGTCGAAGGGGAAGGCGTAGAGTCAGTTGCTGGGGTAGTTAGTT
>CAZXQY010000115.1:0-6953 GCA_964642505.1 uncultured Gammaproteobacteria bacterium
CGTGCTGGCGCAGATGTTTTGTTCGTAGAATCTCCGGAGAGTGAATCTGAATTCGGAGAAATTGCCTCCAGAGTTGATGCTCCTTTGTTGGCTAACATGGTAGAAGGAGGTCGTTCTCCTGTACTTTCAAAAAGTCGATTGGAGGGACTTGGATATTCCTTAGCTATCTATCCCGGCACAGGTTTTTTTGCTGCCGCGTCTGCCCTTAAGGATGTTTACGCCCATATTTTGGAGACAGGTTCGAGCTTGGGATCAGGCAGATCTTTATATCCGATAGAAGAAATGCATGAGCTTATGGGCTTCGAAAAAGTTTGGGAGTTTGAAAAAAAATGGGAGAAATAAACTCGGGAAAACCAAAACTATTGTTTGACAAAATATGGGATGCTCATCGCATAGCAACTTTAGGTGGTGGTTACGACTTAGTTTATATTGCGCGACACATGCTACATGAATTAGCAAGCGATGTGGCCTTTAACATGTTGGAAAAGAAAACCGGTAAGGTTCGTCGTCCAGAGCTTACTTTTGCTACACATGACCATGTGGTTTCAACAGGAGACGATAGAGCTTCAGGATCTCTGCCGAAGTATGTCAAATATATTGATATGCTGCGTCGTAACGCTGAACGACATCAAATTAAATTATTCGATCTTGAAGATGGCGAGCAAGGTATAGTGCATGTCATCGCGCCAGAGTTGGGTATTGCCTTGCCTGGTTTAACGTTCGTCTGTGGTGACAGTCATACCTGCACTGTGGGCGGATTGGGAGCTCTTTCGTGGGGGATAGGTACGTCGGATGTCGCGCATGTTCTGGCAACCCAAACGTTGATTCAACGTAGACCCAAAGTTTTTCGAGTTAACTGTCAAGGGTGCCTGGGAGAGGAGGTTACGGCAAAGGATCTAATTTTGGCAATTATTGGAGAATATGGTGCAGATGCTGGAACAGGTTTTGCGATGGAGTTTTGTGGCAAGGCGGTTTTACAGCTATCCATTGATGAACGCTTAACTTTGTGTAATCTCAGCGTGGAAATGGGGGCTCGGATGGGCCAGATCGCACCTGACGATATTACCTACGAGTATCTTTCTGGGAGGAAATTCGTGCCCACGGGAAGACAATGGGACCAAGCAATCGAATACTGGTCCGGTTTGAAGAGTGATCAAAGGGCCCTCGCCGAAAGGGAAGAATCTTTCGATGTTACGTTACTGCGGCCGCAAATTACGTGGGGTACAAGTCCGGCACATGTTATTCCTGTGGATGGTGTCGTCCCAAATCCTGCAGAGAAAGCAGGCAAAAACACGAGGGCTGGCATGGAGAAAGCTTTAGCCTATATGGATCTGGTTCCGGGTCAGAAAATGAACGATACCAAAGTAGACGTCGTCTTTATTGGTTCTTGTAGTAACAGTCGGATATCTGACCTGAGAGCGGCTGCGGCTGTGGTAAAGGGACGGAAAGTATCGCCCCATGTCAGAGCCTTAATAGTTCCTGGATCTAGTGCAACTAAACGAGTTGCCGAGCGTGAAGGTTTGGATAAACTGTTTAAGAATGCAGGTTTTGAATGGAGGCATTCGGGCTGCTCGATGTGTGTGGCTGTTAATGGTGATCAATTGAAAGAAGGGCAGCGTTGCATATCCACATCGAACCGGAATTTTGAGGGTAGACAAGGGGTTGGTGGTCGCACTCATCTCGCTAGCCCGGCGACGGCAGCCGCCTCGGCAATATTGGGCCGGATTTGTGACCAGCGTTCTCTGGACGCAGTAGTTTGATGCCTCCTGATAATCTTAAGAGAGGGTTGGCTGCAGGAATCGCTGTTCCAGATATTGATACGGATACTATTATTCCGATCGATTACTGTGTAAATCGGACGCGTCCTCATTTTGACGAAGGTTTATTTCGAGCGTGGCGGTTTAATTCCGATGGCAGACTGAGGAAAGACTTTATTTTAAATAAAACCCCGTATTCAGGATGTAAAATATTAGTGGTTGGCCCAAATTTTGGGTGTGGTAGCTCTCGAGAGATGGCTGTATGGGCTCTGAATGACTTCGGAATTTTTTGCGTTATAGCCTCCAGTTTTGGGGAAATTTTTTATAGCAATTGTTTTCAAAACCAAGTACTGGCTGCAAAAGTTTCAGAGAGTGCGGCAGCGACGCTGTTCAAGACTCTAGACGAAAATGTAGGCCTTGTCCTCGATATCGACATCAAGCGGAACCTGATCAGATGGAATATCACTCAATCGGTGGAATTTGAGTTAGACCCGCTACGTAAGAGCATGTTTCTTCAGGGACTCGATCCGATCGAGGCCACCTTTACCAAAGAAGCCGATATATCTCGCTTCGAAGAAAAATACCGCACCACGTATTCCTGGGTTTATGAAAAGGAGTAGAGTTTCCTTTGAATTTATTTGCGCACGCCCATTTTTTTTAAAATCGGCATAATATCATGCTTGAATCTGACAGTATCTTTATGAAAGTTTAAGAACACCATTAATAACCCATCCATCCCGTTCATATGGATCTCCCTTATCATTTCGGCAACTTGCTCTTTGGTACCTATCATCGGGATTCCGCCCGCTCCCACAGCATACATTTCCAGCGTGAATCTGTCGAAAGAACCGCTTTGTACTTTTAATCCCTTAGCCCAGTTTTCTGCCGCTTCCACATCCATTTGTTCAACTATCTTTGCTTTCTCTTCTAGCGCTTCGGCCTCACTATCTCGCCACAGAACAAAGGGCGGTGTGGCACAAAAAATATCTCTGCCATTTTTCTGGGCTCTGCTTTTTATGTCCTGTACGTGGGGATTAACAGCGTCCATAGTAGGAGGAGTGATGAACGCCCAATCGCATAGTTTAGAGACCATTTTTTTTGCATCTTCAGAGCCACCTGCATTCGCGATAGTTGGGTGGGGTTGTTGCACCGGTGCTGGTTGCACGTCACCGCCAGTTATTTTGTACCATGGGCATTCGTAGTTGAAAGTTCCAGGTTCTTGAGTCCAGAGACCCTTTAGAATTTCGATGTAAGCTTCACTTCGTTGGTACCGTTCTTGATGTTCAATAACTTCGATCCCCATCATTCCAAATTCTCGTTCGCTCCAACCGCTTACTACATTTAAGCCCCATCTACCGTTGCTAATGTGATCAAGCGTAGAACCCATTTTTGCTGTTGCGACCGGATGAAAAACTGGAACGTGTACGGTTGAAAAGATTTTTATTTTTTTTGTGTTTGAAAGCAAGGCAGAAGCCCAGGTAAAGGTTTCAAGGGATATGCTCATATAATTCGTTGTTCCGCCGTAACCTCGCCATTTGGAGACTGGGAATAAAAAGTCGAATTCAGCATCTTCCGCGGCTCGCGCTATCTCAAGGTTGGAAGAGTAGGTCCAATCGTTTGGCTCAGGCTTATAGGTACTAAACGAAAAAGAGTAGCTACAATTCGGCATGAATAAGCCCAATTGTAAAGGAACGCTTCTATTCATCGGCATTTTTGTCTCCATTTCTACGTTAGATTAGTACCAAGTATACTATCTACCGTGTGGGTTAATTTCGGGTAGAATAATCTAGCTTGTTTCGATTTACAAAGTAGGAACCGTACGCTTGATGAATTATCACGCCCACATTTATTGGAGTAATGAAATTGAAAAGGAAATCGCTCTCGGTCTTCGTTTAACACTCCAGGAATTTGGGTGCAATTTGGGTAGGGTTAGAGATGATCCTGTCGGGCCCCATCGATTTCCGATGTATCAGGTGAGCTACGACGATGGAAACCGGGCCGGCGTTGAGGGTTTTCTTAGGAAAAAAGCAAGAAGTATAAGTATCTTGCTGCACGAGGACGTTGGAAAAAATCATTTGAGAGATCACACGGAAGGTGCTCGGTGGCTAGGAAAGGAGCTGCCCCTGGATCTCGAGTTCCTAACGGATTTAGATTCTTCCGAAAGTTAGAAAGGTTTACAAGTTGGCACAGGCTCGATTAATCTTGGAGGTCGTAAAAACCGTAGTATACTGAACACAATTTTTTTAGAGACTCGTAAGGGAGGTCTGATAAATGAGTTCGCAGGTATCGACTGACTATGACGCAGTGGTGATAGGCGCTGGTGTGTGTGGTATCTATCAAATAAAAAAGCTCGTCGATTTAGGTTTTAAAGCGACAGTTCTGGAGGCTGAAGCTGATCTGGGAGGAACTTGGTACATGAATCGGTACCCTGGTGCTCGTTTCGACTCTGAAAGCCATACTTATGGCTATTCTTTTTCACAAGAATTATTAAAAGAGTGGCACTGGAAAGAACGGTTCTCTGGTCAGCCTGAAAACCTTCGTTATTTGAATTATGTGGCCGATAAATTTGATCTTCGAACGCATATGCAATTTAACTGCAAGGTGGATTCTGCTTATTTTGATGAAAGCCTAAGCGTATGGAATTTGAAAGTCGCCGATGGTAGAGAGCTTACGACTCGGTTTCTTATTATGGGTGTAGGCTTGTTGGCTGCCCCAACCTATCCTCGTTACGAGGGGATGGATAATTTCAAAGGGCGCTCCTTCCACACGTATTATTGGCCTCATGAAGAAGTTAACCTTGAGGGCAAGAAGGTTGCCGTAATTGGAACAGGGGCAACCGGCATACAAGTGATTGGTGCTATTGCTCCTATAGTTGGAGAATTAACTGTCTTTCAACGGCGGCCGAACTGGGTTGCTCCGCTGAATAATGGAGAAATTTCTGAAAAAGAAATGGAGAAGATTCGGGTAAGGTATGAGGAGATTTGGGAGGCTTGTAGGCGAAGTCCTGGAGGGTTTGAGCACGAACCTGATCGCAGAGGATTTTATGAGGTCAGTAGGAAAGAAAGAATCGCCTTGTGGGACAAACTTTATGACGAGCCTGGTTTCGCCATTTGGCTGAGAAATTTCCGAGAAATTTTCACAGATGAAGAAGCGAATGAGGAAATATCTGCCTACATTGCCGATCGGATTCGGCGGAGAGTTAAGGATCCGAAAATCGCTGAAAAGCTAATACCTAAAGATCATGGTTTCGGTGTGCAACGATTACCAATGGAAACGAATTACTTGGAGGCTTATAACCAAGATAATGTTCATCTGGTAGATATCAGTGAGACGCCGATTAACAGAATCACCGAGAACGGTTTAAGGACGTCCGAGGAAGATTTTTCTTTTGATATAATTGTCTATGCTACTGGATTCGATGCGATAACAGGTTCCTTTGATAGGGTTGATATCCAAGGAATTAATGGAGAAAAACTCAAAGATAAATGGTTTGATGGCCCCTCTACCTTTCTGGGTATGATGGTAAACGGATTTCCCAATTTTCTTATGCCTTCTGGGCCACAAAGCGGCTCTGCATCCACTAATTACCCCCGGGGAATTGAAAATGGAGTCGACTGGTGTACTCGTTTTCTGGAGCATATTAGAGATAATGGGTTCGCCAGGATCGAAGCAACCAAGGCGGCGGAGGAGCGGTGGACAGCGCATGTGACGAAAATGTACTCCACGATGCTGATGAGGAAAGCAAAAGGTTGGTTCACAGGATACAACTCCAATGTAGAGGGCCATGAAGAGGGACGGACTCGCTATTTTGTTTACAACGGCGGTACCCCCAAGTATGTGAAAACTATCAACGACGTTGCGGACAGTGGGTATGAGGGGGTAATGTTAACTCCAGGTACCTTATTGGATCAGCCTGTAGATAGCACGTCTAAACAGCCTCGTCAGTGAGACATTTGTTACGTCGAAACCAGCAGGTTTGATCAATAGGAGCTCGTATGAAAATCGGCACGACCATTCGTAATATGGGACAAGCAGCTAAGAGAGAGGTCATTCTTTCTTGTGCTCAAATGGCGGAGGATGCGTCTCTTGATCACATTTGGGCGGTCGATCATATTGCAATCCCTCCAAATGAGTCTGAGGGTTCTGAGGGAATCTGGCTAGATCCGCTGGCTGTTTTGGCTTTTTTTGCTGCTGCTACTACCAAGATCCAAATAGGAGTCAGTGTGCTTGTACTTCCCTACAGACCCCCTTTACCAACCGCAAAATGGGTGGCTAGTATTCAGGAGCTATCTGGTGAAAGGCTACTACTCGGAGTAGGGCCAGGGTGGATGGAAGCCGAATACAAAATTTTAGGCATTGAGAAGAAGCGGCGAGGTAAAATCACTGATGAGATTCTGGATTTTTTTCAGGAATGTTTCAATTCAGAAAATGATATTGTTTGTATGAATAACCAAGAGTTTTATTTTCGACCCAAACCTAAGTGCCCTCCAGTTTATGTTGGAGGAATGACGGAAGCTGCCTTAAAGAGGGTGATTGTACGCGGCGAAGGCTGGATTCCGATTGGTTTAGATCCAAAGAAAATTGGACCACTGGCTAGCAGACTAAAAGAATTGGCTGACGAAGTTCAGCAACCGCTGCCCAAAATCATCTTGCTGGGTGCTATGCCAGAAGATGAGAGTCGTGCTGTCGAGGATATTGCCAAGTGTAGAGAATTTGGCGCTACTGATTATATTCAAGCCTCTCGCTACTCTAATGTAGAAGAATTCGAGAGGATTTTATCAAGATTAAAAAATTTAAAACGTCAACTAAGTTGATGCACTGTATATAGGGAAGTCTGGAGAAAATGGGAGCAATCGCTGTTGTAGGCGCAGGAATAGTTGGCGTCCAGATTGCCAGAGAGCTTCAACTCAGGGCAGAGAATGTTACGCTTTATGATTTTCAAGAACCAGGTCAAGGAACTTCTTTCGGAAATGCTGGCTATATAGCTACTGATGAAATTCTTCCTTTAGCCCATTCGGCCGTTTTAAGATCGCTACCAAGTATGCTTCTTGACCCACTGGGGCCGATTTCAGTTAACTGGAATAGTCTTTGGAGTTTGGCTCCTTGGTTCGCTAAATATTTAAAATCATGTACGGGACATAATTCCGAAAGAGTAATATAATTTTTAGATGACTTGAAGAATAAGGCAAAAGCCGA
>CAZXQY010000116.1:0-6786 GCA_964642505.1 uncultured Gammaproteobacteria bacterium
TTAAGACAAGTGAACTAAGCTATGAGAGTACCGCTACCACTTAAAAGGAACCAACAACAAATACCAGACAATATTGCCTCTATAAACTGTGACAGAAATCGTTCATGGCGCGAAATGGTAGATAGAGTTTCCAGATTAGCAGCTGGATTACAAGGCCTGAACTTAGCAGGAGGAGAACGAGTAGGTATACTGGCGTTGAATTCCGACCGTTACATGGAGCTTTTGTTCTCTATACCTTGGGCAGGCGGAATAGTTGTTCCTCTAAACCACCGATGGTCGGCACCAGAAATTGCCTTCGCTGTTGAGGATTCAGACACTCGACTACTTTGTGTAGATAATGCGTTCGAGGATGTGGCTCGCGAGGTCGTGAAAGAACTAAAACACGACATCAAAATAATTGGAATAGATGGTCCACTCGACCTAAGCCAAACCCACGTAGAAGAACTAATTAAAAACAACAATGCGTGTGCTGAGAATATGGGTGATCAAGAGGACGTATCTGGAGTATTTTATACTGGAGGTACGACAGGACGGTCTAAAGGAGTAATGTTAACCCACGCTAACCACGTCTCTAACACCTTACAATTTTTGTCTATCATCAATATGACCGAAGATTCAATTTATCTTCATGCGGCCCCCATGTTTCATATAGCAGATGCGCTCTACGTCTATATGGTAACTCATATAGGCGGTAAGCACGTATTTATTCCTCGATTCGAACCTGAGTCCTGCGCTAGAGCTATCGAAGACCACCAAATCACCGATGTAATTCTAGTCCCGACGATGATACAAATGCTACTTGAGCAACCGAATTTCGGACAATTCGATTTTTCCTCACTTGAGCGGCTTTACTACGGGGCATCTCCAATGCCGGAAACTGTTGCACACGATCTAATTCAGAAATTTCCATGGGTTAAATGTTTCCAGCTTTACGGGCAAACGGAATCCGCCCCCCTGCTTACAGCATTGGACTCCAAATATCATGTGATTTCGGACTCTAACAAGGGGCGAATTAAATCGGCTGGCCGCGCTATGCCGGCAGTCGAATTAAAAATAGTAGATGAGAAAGGTAACGAGCTACCTCGGGGGCAAGTGGGAGAAGTCATTGCCAAGGGGCCCAACATAATGAAAGGCTATTGGGGACAATCAGAATTGACAAACAAAACCGTCAAAGACGGTTGGTTACATACAGGCGATGCGGCTCATATGGACGAAGGCGGTTTCATCTTCATAAGCGACAGATTGAAAGATATGATTATCTCTGGTGGAGAAAACATATACTCCACCGAAGTTGAAAATGCACTTTATGAGCACCCAGACATTGCCCAGTGCGCCGTGATCGGTATACCAGACGAAAAATGGGGAGAAAGTGTTCATGCCATCGTAGTTTCCAGAGAAGGCGCTAACCCCACTTCGGAGGAACTTCTCGCTCATTGCAAGCGCCTAATCGCCGATTACAAATGTCCTAGAAGTATTAGCTTTAGAACCGAACCTTTGCCACTCTCAGGCCCCGGAAAAGTATTGAAAACCGAGTTAAGAAAACCTTTCTGGGAAGGCAAGAAACGACAAGTTAATTAATCACCGCAATTTAAAGGGACCTCAAGCCGCCTCTGGATTTCTAGCGGCTTTTTTCCAATCACCTTTAAGATTACACCACTGTTGAGCTTCGTCACAAAATATCTCCAGTTCAGGCCTAAGAGTGCTGGTATCCTCGAGGGTACCAGCCTTTACAAAATAAACGCCGAAGGAAGCAGTAGCATCTGACAAAATCGGAGAACCGCACGCGCTGCAAAAATGCCTATGAACTTCACTCCCAGTTTCTCCAGTGGTCGTATAAATCTCCGGCACCCCTTCAACCTTAACGTTTTCTGGAGCTACCCCGATCACGATAGAAAATGAAGTTCCAGTTTGTCTTTGACAGTCTCTGCAATGGCAGATAACGGTCATCAGAGGCTCTCCTTGGAGTTCATATTTCACCTTACCGCACAAACACCCTCCCTTTAATCCTGACATCTGATAAAATCTCCTATACGGATAAGCGATCATCTTAACCCTGAACCGATGTCTTTCGCAAAACTCTGGAGATTTTAGGTATGGACTTAGGAATAAATATCAGAAATTGGGGACCTACTGCTACCCGCGAATTCCTCACTGAATCTGCCAAAATTGTAGACAACTCACATATCGACGCCCTCTGGTTTAATGACCATATCGGATTCCCTCCAGAGATTCGCAACAATGTGTTCGGAATACCGAAAGAAATGGGAAGCATTATAGATCCACTAGGCTTTGGATGCTTTTTAGCCTCGGTTACCCGACGGATCCGGTTTGGAACTGGGGTATTAGTCATCCCCTACAGACCTGCGTTAATTACGAATAAACTAATCACGACTATTCAAGTTCTATCCGACAATCGCTTTCTGCTTGGCATAGGAGCAGGATACTTAGAGGAGGAATTTAAAGCACTCGGTGTACCGATAAAAAAACGCGGGAAGATTACGAATGACACCTTGGCTCTTCTGAACAAAAGTTCTCAGAATTCTAAGATAGAAATCAACAACCAGCCTTTCCTACTAGAGCCTATTCTACCGAGGCCGCCAATTTATATTGGCCAAAACGCAGAAATCGCTTTTGACCGAGCAATCAAATATGGAGACGGATGGATGCCTGTCAGCCAATCCCCTAAAGAGCTACAGCCAAAAATCAAAACCTTTCAATCGATGGCGACAGACGCAAAACGCGATCCCATGGAGGTCATAGCTATGAAAACCCTACCCTTAGATAGACAAAATGAAACAGAAGAACTAACTGCCGCATACAAAGAGGCGGGAGTTACCCAATTGGTGCATACCCAAGGATATGACAGCGTACAACATTATGCAGAGATCGTTGATCAAGTAGACAATCTTCACCAAATAGCAAATTAGACTTTTATCTACGACTTATTCAGAGACGCAAAGAAATCTCTATGAGATACAAATGCATAAAAGTTGAGCCACTCACGCCGGCGATAGGTGCTATTATTCATGAGGTCGACATTTCTATCCCTTTAGGAACTGATGTAATTTCGGAAATAGAATCTGCTTTTCACGAGCATCTCGTTATTTTTTTTGAACAACAAAACTTGAACCCGAAAGAGTTAGTAGAGTTCGCTAAACAGTTTGGTAAGATTGGATACTATCCATTTGTTCAAGGAATGGAAGATCACCCTGAAGTTGTTGAAGTCACCAAGAACAAAGACGAGAAAATAAACTTCGGAGGTTTATGGCATACTGATACTAGCTATCTATTAAAACCGCCGGCTAGTTCAATGCTCTACGCCGTCGAAGTACCTCCCTCAGGCGGAGACACGTTATTTGCAAATATGTATCTCGCTTACGACGCTCTCAGCGAAAAGTATAAAAATCTTATCGACAATCTTTATGTTGTCAACAGCGCTGAAAAACCTGATGCCGCAGTCACTCGAGTACACCGTATTGCAGATAAACCAAAGAACGCAGAAGACATCATAACGACTTCCCAACACCCCATCGTTAGGACTCACCCTCAGACAAAAAAGAAAGCTCTATATTGTAGTGGTGCTCATTCTATAAAAATAGAAGGCATGGACGAGGCAGAGAGCCACAGCATTTTACAGCACCTCTACTCCGTTCAAAAGCGAGAAGAGTTTGCATGCCGTTTCCGATGGAAAAAAGGTTCACTCGCCTTTTGGGATAATAGATGTGCTCAACACAACGCACTAAATGATTATCATGGATTTAAGCGAGTCATGTACAGGGTGACTCATGAGGGCGATCGGCCACGTTAGCAAGAAGTTAGTGGGGTAGGTTTCTACCGATTACCCCTCCAAAATTTCGAAGAATCCTCAACGTTAATCCCCAAATTATAAAGTTCTGGTAACCAATACCAGGGTATACAGAGCCACTCTTATAGTCTGGATAACGAATTTGCGTAGCCGAACGAGCGTCAAAAAGGTGTGACATAGGAACCCAAAAAACTGAATCCACCTCTGAAGGATCCGCTATCCAAGCCTCTTCCCTGGCATCAGGCCCCACGAAATAAACATAAGGTGATAAAACCAGTTCTTGCCTATGTAAGTTGCTGGCAACGTCAATCGGAATCATCCCACCTAGGCACTGTTCTCGAAGCAGCACCATTCCAATCTCTTCTTTAGTTTCGCGTTCCGCTACTGAGGCAGCACCCTGATCGCCTGCGCCAGCCCTGCCGCCTGGTAGAGCCACTTGCCCCGACCACGGATCTCCTTCACGCATAGCCCTTTTTATAAAACAAACACTTAAATCGCCCTCAACTAACGTCAAGATTATCGCCACCGAGGCTCGAGCATCTCGCTTTTCATTATTTGAGACGCTAATGTCAAGCTGCTCTAAAGAAGAACGAATATCCGTTATACTAATAAACACTTACTAAACCGATGTCCTAAATGAAAACCAACCAGTTTAGATTTTATCGTTAAACGCCCCAGAACAAAACGCTAAATAATCATGCCCTACAATCACCAACTTAGAATAAGGTATGGAGAATGCGATCAACAAGGGGTCGTATTTAATGCGAATTATTTAGCTTTTATTGACGATGCCTCAGAAGTTTGGATAAGAAGCAATTCTCCCAATGGTAACTACGAGGAATTTAACTGGGAATGGATGGTCGTAAAATCCACGATAGAATGGCAGAGTTCGGCTCGAACCGGCGATCTATTGGATATTAATATTGGGGTCGTAAGGTTCGGAAAGAAATCGTTCGACGTGGGTTCCGTGGGCCACGTTGGTACCAGAAAAGTCTTCTCTGCGAGAACCATCTGCGTAAGCGTTTTGCCAGTGACCTATGAACCTATTGAAACCTCGGCCCAAATCAAATCTTTGCTGGGAGGTTTGGTAGATTTGGACGTCCCTTCGTAGGCACGACTCTATCAGAAAATTTTAGACGACCTTCGAGTTATACTACGCTGCCTTATCCTGACTTCTTTGCTCAATATCTTCTAGAACCTTCATTATATACTTCTTAAACTGCTCCGGATCTTCGGACATAGGGAAGTGTCCCATTCCTTTCATCAGAGTATAAGACGCCCCGGGTACGGCATCTGCGAACGCTTTGCATGCCTCTGGATAGGCGCTCCAATCGTAATCACCACTCAATACGTAAAGCATACATTTGTTTGTATCTATCCGCCCAGCCGTCTCTCTCAGATCATGCTCAATTCCGTAATAAACTAAGTCTCCCGCGAACACCGCCGGTGCTCCTTGACTATACATCCAAACCGTTTCTCGCACCCTATGCTCCGGTGCGTTGGGAGAACATAAACTTAGCATCATTGCCGGCTTGGAATCATTCGACAATCTGGGGTGATACCACCACTCGTTGATCAATCTATCTACATCCCCACTCCACATCGAAGCTTCTAAACCGATACAAGCTCGGAAGTAATCAGGATGGTTAAGAGCTAAATCGCCCGCAAGGTGGCCACCCATAGAGCATCCCATGTACACTGGTCGGTCGAGCTCCATTTCCCTTACAAAACTGGTCCAAAAATTCATAAACCACTCTTTATGAAGGGCATATCTTTCTTCCCAGTAGCGCTTGCTATCCGGCGGCAACGACTTTCCATGATACGGAAGATCGACAGCAATTACCCGAAATCTGGATGTTACCTCCTCGTCTTCTAGTATATGTCGGTATTGACGGCCATCCGATCCCGCAGTGTGTTGACATACTAAAGGTATACCTTGCCCGGCTTCCTCATAATAGACGCGGTATTCATGTCCGTCTACGTCCACATAGACGTATCTTCCGGTGATATTTGAATGACGAGCCATAAAATTCCTCCCTTCACGCTACTGACTTAGTATCGACGCAACAACGAGACATGCAAGCGTGTATTCTTTTCAAAGCATAATAGTAAGCGTAAGCAGACTGTAAGTCACCCCCAAGCTCAAATTCATGATGAAAAGACGCTGCAAACCAGTCATGGTAGAAAGGTTTTGGTGGTTGCTCCATCATTTTATCCCAAACGCTCGAAGGTCCTCCAATGTTTATTGTGTACGGATCTAGTCCTGTCGTCCCACGAGAAAAACTTTCAACCTCCCCGTCCCTTATCACCATAAAATAAAAATCTTCATCGACCCGAAAGCGTAGATCACAATTCCAAAATCGCGCTACTAACTTAAATTCGTGATCCTCATTTAGAGAATTCTTTATCTTGCCTAATGGAAAATATGTGTCCATCTGATATACCCCGCTCTCGCTGTGCATCACTCTTTCGGACGCTAAAACATAGTTACTCCATCGCTCCAATTCGTCGACCGATTTCCACATACCTATCTAGCCATCTCAACACCGAATCCCTATCCTCTGTCGGGCATCGCGGAATCGCTCTGACACAAAGACCAAGGTCAGCATATTTTTTTAAATCGTCCTCGCTAGTCTCATAGACGTCAAAAATCGAAATATCTACTGAATTTGGCTCTCTTCCTAATTCGGCTAAACGTTCATTGAGATCGATAATATCAGCCTTCATGTCCTCATGATACAGGCCGATGGGAATCCAGCCATCTGCCATCTCAGCCACCCGCTGCCTACCCCATTTTGAACCAAACGTTCCAAGAACTATAGGAGGGTGTGGCTTAGTAATCGGCTTCGGAAACGACCAAACTTTATTGAAATTTACGTAATCACCTCGGAAAGATGCCTCTTCTTCAGACCACAATACCTTCATAGCTTTCACATGCTCTTCCAAAACCTTCCACCTTTCCTTGTATTCAATACCATGGT
>CAZXQY010000117.1:0-6718 GCA_964642505.1 uncultured Gammaproteobacteria bacterium
GTGCAGCAAATGTATGATGCTGAAGATCTAGGAGAGCCCATGTCATTTGAAAGATTTAGTGAAGGATTTTTGTCAATCGACAAGAAGTACGCGCCTGAACGGGCATCCATAGACGAATACATGCGCCACTTTCTCTACGCCCTAGAATTACTCGGCCCCGAACACGTGGGAGTCGGAGCCGATTGGGATGGCGGCGGTGGGGTGGTTGGTCTAGAGGATGTGTCGATGATTAATAAAATCACCACGATTCTTACGGAAAAAGGTTATTCGGAGAGCGAGCTTTCGAATATTTGGTCAGGCAATGTTCTCCGGGTGTTTGATAAAGTAGAAGCAGTAGCCGCACACCTGAGGGCCAAATCCTAAAAGAATTGCGATTTAGTAGGTTTTGGTCTAACCTTATTATGAAGTAACAGCTAGAGGCGGGCACAGCTATGCTTGAGCAGGCATTTCCGAGTCGAGACCAGTATTTTCACGAACTTTGCGAAACGCCCGCTATGTCTTGGCCAGCCCTAGCTTTCTTTCTGGTAGGTGTGATGATTTTCTGCGCGTCCACCTACGCTGCTGTTCAAGGGGTTATTCCTTACGGATTGGCTGCTGTATTTAACGGGTTTGCGATATACCTGTTTTTCTCGATAGTGCACGACGCACTGCACGGTAGCGTTTGCAAAAACACTAGAATCAATGACTTATTTGGACGTATCTCTCTTTTTTTCCTGATTCCATTTGCTCCTTTTGAGATTTCAAGATGGATTCACCTAAAACATCACGCCCATACCGCGTGTGAAAGTGATCCCGATAATTTTATGCATCATGGTAAGTGGTGGGTGTTACCAATTCGTTGGGCATTTTTCGACGTCTTTTATACAAAATATTTCGTTAAAGAATTGATGGAAGGAGATTCAGTAGCACGCCGTTATGCGGGAGCGGTTGCTGGTTACGTGGCGGTGTTGATCGCCGCTGTTTATGGGTTCGTTTATTTTGGACTTGGTTTCGAGTTATTCATGCTATGGTTTGTTGCCTCTCGTATTGCCTTAGGCCTTACAGGGTTTGTGTTTGTGTTCCTTCCACATCACCCAGCGGATATTTCGTCACACGACAATAAATTCGCCGCTACTACTGTACGTAAAGGCTGGGAGTGGCTTTTAACGCCGCTGATGGGCTACCACAATTATCATCTGATTCATCACCTTTACCCCAACGTACCGTTTTATAATCACTTGAAGATCTGGCATCTTAAGTACGACGAAATTATAGCGGAGAATCCGGCCTTACAGACCGCTTTCGGTCTTCGGCCCGTTAATCGGTAGGGAAATTAAGGGCTGCTAGCCTATTTTCTTTGTTCAGTCGTCAATAATACATCCTTTCGTGTGCGATCTTAGGATTAAATGAATATAATATCGGTTTCATGACTATATTGACGCTCCTGACAGCTCTTCAAAAAGGGAGGTGTGCGTTAACAGATGCTTTGATAGATAAAGGGAAACGAAATGACTGAAGCTACTGCCCGTCACATACTGGTTGACACTGAGGAAGAATGTTTAAAACTTAAAGACGCGATTACTAATGGTGAGGAATTCTCGGATGTTGCTAAAGAGCATTCGAATTGTCCGTCCGGTTCGCAAGGTGGTGACTTGGGCTCGTTCGAGCCCGGTATGATGGTTCCTGAATTTGATGAAGTCGTTTTCAGCGCGTCAATTGGAGAGGTCCACGGTCCTGTCAAAACTCAGTTTGGTTATCACCTGTTGGAGATCACTAGTCGTTCTGATTGATCTCGGTTATTGGCTGAATTAGTGTGTTTCCTTTCACGCGAAAGGGACTCCCTCCAGCTGTCGAAATATTTGGCGTTTTCGCATTAGCTAGCATACTTTGGCTCGTTGCTCCTTGGGGGTGGGCTAAAGAAACTCTGTTGTCCGTCTCGGATGAATCTTTTCTCCCAATTGGCGGACGTGATATACAGATCCGAAAAACTCCCGGATTTGTCGTTGGATATTCCAATGCCCGTAAAAATGCGGTTTGGGTGGCCTATCATCTCACTGAAAAAGAATTAAGAGGTAGAGTCAGGCGTAGTGATGATTTTCGGGTGGATCCAGAAATCTCAAATAGTTCTGCTTCTTTATTAGATTATCAAAGCTCCGGTTTTGAGAGAGGGCATCTTGCACCGGCAGGAGATATGAAGTGGTCGGTCTCTGCTATGTCCCATTCATTTTTGTTGAGTAATATTTCCCCGCAACTGAGAAAATTCAACGGCGGTAGTTGGTTGGATCTAGAAAATGCAATTCGGGCATTCGTGAGGAATAGTTTTCGGTCTGTTTACATTGTTGTAGGGCCGATCATAGAGGGTAAATTTAAAACTATCGGCCATAATAAAGTTGTTGTGCCCAACCATTATTGGAAGGTCGTCTATGATTACCAGGCAAACGACATGACAGCTTATTTATTACCACATAATGAAACCGATCTGGATTTTAAGAACTACATCGTTACTGTCGACAGGTTAGAGTTACTGACAGGGTTAAATTTCTTTTCGACTCTACCTGATGTGCACGAAAATTCGTTAGAATCAAATTTGGGAAATTTTAGTCGTCGCTCTTTTTAGGCCCATTATCGCTGGCTTGTCGCAGCTTATACCGTCGTATTTTACCTGTAGCGGTTTTCGGTAGTTCTTCCACAAAATTGATCCATCGCGGGTATTTGTAGGGAGCCAAGTTATTTTTCACATGAGATTTTATCTCGTCTTTTAGCTCTACCGTTCGGCTATATCCCGCATTGATGACAAGGAAGCCTTCTGGTTTAACTAGGCCTTCTTCGTCCTTGCGTCCTACTACAGCCGCTTCAAAAACTGCCGGGTGCTTCATTAGACTACTTTCCACTTCAGTTGGAGACACGTAAATTCCACCTACCTTTAACATGTCGTCACTGCGTCCGCAGTAGATGTAAAAACCGTCCTCGTTTTTTTTATATTTGTCTCCTGTCTTCGTCCAATCGCCCAGAAACGTAGATTTAGATTTAGTCGGTTGATTCCAATACTCTATGGCCGACGTAGGTCCTTTAACTTGTAATTCACCGATCGTTTCATTATCAACGGTTTTGCCATTCTCATCGATTATTTGGAGTTCGTATCCAGGTACAGGGAATCCAGTAGTGCCATATCTGACTTGACCAGGTCGGTTCGATAGAAATATGTGCAACATTTCCGTTGAGCCGATTCCATCAAGGATATCCAGGCCTGTTTTGTCTTTCCATCTGAGTCCTATATCTTCTGGAAGTGGTTCACCTGCAGAAATGCACAATCTCAGATTTAGTTCTTCCTTTTTAGGAAATTTATCGTGTGCTAAAAGAGCGGCGTATAACGTAGGCACACCGAAAAAGATAGTTACCTGATGTTTTACTAATCGATGG
Organism: uncultured Gammaproteobacteria bacterium; assembly: GCA_964642505.1. Classification (GTDB taxonomy): domain Bacteria; phylum Pseudomonadota; class Gammaproteobacteria; genus TMED69. The sequence continues at coordinate 3,400 of CAZXQY010000117.1, forward strand.
AAAACAGATTCGGGTGTAGGGCGGTCGCTCATCAGTATAGTGGTCGCACCGACGCTCATCGGGAAGCTTAGCGAATTACCTAATCCGTAGGCGAAAAATAATTTGGCCGCAGAAAAAATTATATCAGACGCCTGCAGGGTCAAGATAGGTTTTGCGTACATAGCGGCAGTTTTATTCATGCTCGATTGTTTGTGCACCGTGCCCTTGGGGCGACCAGTAGAGCCAGATGAATACAGCCAAAAGCAGGGGTCATCCGGTTCTCGATAAACGACAGCGGGAAGATCGTCTGATAGAGACCCGGCTGACGCCGAGAAAGCATCTTCAAGAACAATATTTTGAAGTAAGCCTGTTCCCTTTAGCGGCAAAAAAGTGTTTAGAAGTTCGGGAGAAGTAGCGAGTGTCTTAGCTCCACTGTCCTCTAGAATATATTGATAGTCTTCCTCAGTGAGAAGTGTATTAGCCAGAATCGGCACTATCCCAGTCCGAATACAGGCTAGGAATGCGACGGGCAGTGTGTATCTGTCGAGCATGGCAATCAACAGGCGCTCGTTCTCTCGTATGCCTACATTTAGTAGGTGTTGAGAGGCTTTTACGACGGCGTTTTCTAGCTCTTGGAAAGATTGAGAACCATTGTCATCTATGTATGCCGTCCGGTCACCCATACCGGACTCTAAGACAGGCGAAATAAGTTCGGAGTAGGCGTTATAACGAGCTGACATTTGGTTTTTTTAAAATTCTGGTGCCAGTTTCAAGGACAGGCCTTCCAATTTGGGTTGCCAAACAACCTGGCAGGCCAACCGCGAGTTGTCTTGGTAGTGCCCGGTATCTTCCACCATCACTTGTTCTTCTTCAGAGGTTGCAGATAGAAGCTCTAACCACTTGTGGTCGATATAGATATGGCAGGTAGAACAGACACATTGTCCACCGCAAACCGCTTCTACATCCAGCCCTCCTTCTTTCAGAATTTCCATTAGTGACAAGCCCTCGGTGGCCTCGATAGTGTGTTCTACTTCCTCTCGATCAGTAGCTTTTAAATACGACATTGTTCCGTTCTAGCTTCCCTTAATTTGCTAAGTCTAATTCACTGTATCCTAACATAAGGGTAATCTAGCGTTTGCTTATTAACACCGATCCTTGGCGGAGCTATCCAGTTAGCATATTTCCCTGGCTCGGTTACTTGCTTCATTAACGAAAGGATGTAGTCATGGTCTAGATCATCTGGCAACCAATTCGATCGTTTTTGTTCCCAAAGGTTTTGTGAAATGATAGTACCCTGAGGTGTTACGTAGGCATCGGAAAACGCTCCGATCTGCCGATTAAATGCTTTGTGGGGCAACCTGATTTGGAAGGATATCCCCGCGTCGCAGATAATCTGATTCCACCTGTCAACGCCCCTCTGGCAATCAACGATGTAATCGTCTCTGAGGCGCTCGTTGATCGCGTTTAAAGCGGGTACAGAAGACTCAACGAATGCCTTCCCCTTTAAGGTAGTTATCGAATAACAGTCGTCTTTTAGTTCATGATCATCTTTTATCCTTCCTTCCTGGTATCTCCCTTTCAAACCTTGAGTAAAATAGTTGGCAGCATTAGTGGACTGCTCGGAACCGAACAGATCCAGGGAAACACTAAAGTGGAAATTGACGTACTTTTGCAAAGTAGGGAGGTCGATTACTCCGTGGAGTCGGACTTCATCTGTTTTTTTCTTTCTCATCACGTCACAGGTTTTTTGAATGACCCGAGTGATTCCGGTCTCTCCTACGTACATATGATGGGCTTCCTCCGTCAGCATGAACTTGCATGTCCGTGCAAGCGGATCAAAAGCCGATTCAGCAAGAGAACCGAGTTGATATTTCCCGTCTCGGTCAGTAAAAAATGTAAACATAAAAAAGGAAAGCCAGTCGGGAGTTTTTTCGTTGAATGCTCCCAGAATTCTAGGTTTGTCGGGATCACCACTCCGGCGTTCCAACAGAATTTCAGCTTCTTCCCGGCCATCCCGACCGAAGTGAGCCATGAGTAGGTATACCATTGCCCAAAGATGACGAGCTTCTTCAACATTTATCTGGAAAAGATTCCGCATATCTATTAAGGAAGGAGCAGCAGTCGCTAGACTTCTTTGTTGCTCTACCGATGCGGGTTCTGTATCACCTTGGGTAACTATTAGTCTTCTTAGCGGGCCCCGAAACTCTCCGGGTACGTCTTTCCATACCGGTTGACCTTTATGCTCTCCGAATAAAATCCTGTCTTTATTGTTTTGTTCGTTTAAAAAAATACCCCAACGATAATCCGGCATCTTCACATGACCAAATTGGGCCCATCCATCCTGATCAACGCTCACTGCCGTTCTCAGATAAACTTCATTTTCTTGATACTGATCCGGTCCCCAGTTTTTCCACCAGCGCATGAATTTAGGGTGCCAGCTTTCTAGCGCACGTTTAAGCCGTCTGTCTGACGAAAGGTCTACATTGTTAGGGATCATTTCATTGTAGTCTGCGTAGCTGGTCATTGCGTCAAGCCCTGCCTTTGAATTTAGGTTCGCTTTTTATGGAAAGATGGTAACTCACCTGAGCCGTAGAGCGAAAGAGCTCCTTTTTCTCCGACGGCGTTCGGTCGTTGGAAAATCCAATTTTGCCAAGCGGAAAGGCGCGCGAATATTTTCGATTCCATGGTTTCAGGCCCGGGGAACCTCAAGTTTGCTTCTAGGCCCGTCAAGGCATCACCGGAGTAGCTGGCACGAGACTCAATTGTTAGCCTTATCTCCTCTTCCCAGTCTATGTCGTCCGGAATAAAGGTGACCAATCCCAATCTTTCACAGGTTTCGGTGTCCAAAACTTGTCCAAAGGTCTCGGACACCTTTTGCAGGGGTGATTGGTCATCGAGAAAACGTGCTTCCAACCTGCTAAGCCCGTTTACCATACGGTAATACCCAAGATTGAGATCGTTAAGATGTACTTTAGCAATAGAGTGAGGTTCCTCTTCGAATGACCCTAAAAGCATGAAAGTCTGATCTGCAGCGAGAGCAAATTCAAACAAAAATCCGGAGAAACAGCTGCGGGGCTCCATCGCAGTTATTATGCTCCGGGCCGATAACTCTAATCTTTTTAATACCCGTTCTATGTAGAGATTTACCTCGGAGACGAGCCAAGTTTTGTTATGCTGAAGCAGTGCTTTATTGTATTCAACAACATTTTCAAGATTCCCTCTTGATTTAAATAGCCATGTATTAATTTCTGGTTCGTTAACGCGTAGATGTAATATGGCGTCTTCTATCTCTCTTATAAGTCTGAGTGGCCAGAAATCGGCGCCTAATGTAGTTATTGCT
>CAZXQY010000118.1:0-6586 GCA_964642505.1 uncultured Gammaproteobacteria bacterium
TGGAGGTAGGGATAATGGAATTTGGAATAACCTTTCCACCGTATCTTGAGGCTTGGAAAGACGCGAAAATAGCCGAAGATAACGGCTTCACGAAGGCTTGGTTCTACGATTCACAGATGTTATACAGTGAAGTATACATGTGTATGACGTTGGTGGCCGAGCACACATCTAGATTAACTTTAGGCACCTACGTTGCCGTGCCTTCCAATCGAATAGCACCAGTTTCGGCTCAAGCAATTGGCACTTTGAATCAATTGGCTCCTGGCAGGGTAATATTCGGGATTGGAGTTGGATTCACCGCGCGACACACGATGGGGCTACCACCTTGTAAATTGTCCCATATGGAAGAACATGTCGAACAAGTGAGAAGCCTCCTTTCCGGAGACGAATGTCTTTTTCGAGACGGAAAACGGGAACGGTGGGTTCGGTTCTTGCATCGTGACAAGGGCTACGTAAATAACACAGATCCTGTACCTATTCACATTGCATCGAATGGACCGAAGTCACTTGAATTAACTGGACGGACTGGAGACGGATGGATAACGCTCGTGCAACCGCCCGAAAGTTTTCGATATGGGCTTGAAGCTATTCGTAACGGAGCGAAGAAAGCGAATAGAACCTTACCAGATACTTTTCATACTTCCGCACTTACGACAGCTTGCATATTGAAAAATGGAGAATCTTATACGTCTCCACGTGTGATTAGGCGGGTAGGCCCTTTCTGTATGTTTAACTTGCATGCTTTTTGGGAAAATTCTTTTTGCAAAACGGGAGATACACAGTCAGAAGGCGTCCCAACAGATTTAATGGAGCTCTATCAGGACTACGAAAAGAATTTTCTCCCTCAAAGCACTGTTGGTGAAGACCGATTTTACCAACAAGTTCACGAAGGACATCTTGTGTACCTCAGACCAGGCGAAGAAAATTACTTTAATGATTCGTTGATCAAGATGAGTTCACTCACGGGTCCGGCATCAGAAGTAATCGATCGGTTGAAAGCGATGGAAGAAGCTGGCTTAGACAGCATCGCTATTCAAGTGGTTGAAAAAGAGAACGCTCGAGAAATGATAGAAGAATTTAGCAAGCAGGTGATCGCGAAATATTAAAAATATACCAGGTTAGGTTACACTTATGGATGAAATGATACTAGAACAGGTCTTACCATACCCGTTGCCTCCGTGGGAACACGATTTTAGAGTTCTAGCGGTTTTCGGGGAGACGGACGAAAAAATTCTTGAGCCCTTAATTCCCAAGCCTTTGCGTCTGCGTTCGGCTGTTGTCCAGATGTCCGTCATGCATTTCGATAGTAGCGTGCCAGTGGAGCCCTACTATGATGCCGCAATTATAGCTGACGTGGAATATAACGGAACTAGTGGAGGGTATTGGGTCTATGGATTTACCAGTACGGATACCGTTCAAGCGGGAACCCGCGAAATCTGGGGTTATAAGATGAAACGTGGTGATAACTGGGAACTTGGCGGAGATGGCAGTCGGTATAAAGGAATAGTTGGGAGACGAGGTGTAGATCTTCTATCCATTGACATGGAAGTCAATGACAAAGATTTTTCTCCACCAGCACTGTTTCCGCGGATTTTTCTGAAAGTAATCCCTTGTGCCTCGGAGCCTAAAGCGAGCCTCAAGAAAGTTGTCGTTATGCGCGCTGAAACAACGGAAATTCACAAGGATTTAAAGGGTGATGCGGTTATCGAGTTTGGGTATTCCGAGTCAGATCCTCTACATCTTTTTGATTCGTCGAAGTTATTAGGCGCGAATTATTTGGAAGGACACCAGATATTGCCTTGGGCGGAGGAAATGGATTAGTCCTTAAGGTTCTATATTATCTAAAGATTCCCCGACGCGCTCTATCAGTTCATCGACTTCGTGAGCCTCTATGATTAGAGGAGGTGCAATGATTACACTTCGACCCGCCGGCCTTGTAACGACTCCTTTATCCAATAAATTATTATAGACAGTCATCGACTTCGTGTCCGCGGTGGCGTTAGATTTTCGATCGTCCTCGTCCCTAACAAGAAAATCCAAGCTAGCTCCGAGTCCCACTGAACGTACGTCACCAACGGCAGGATGTTCGGAAAAAGGGGCTAAGCCGTCTTTCAGTCTTTGTCCCATTTCCCGACCATGAGCGACTAAGTTGTCTCTCTCGATGATTTCGAGGGCCTTGAGTCCAGCTGCAGCTCCCACTGGATGGGCCGAAAAAGTCCCTGCATGGGCTAATGTTCCGACCCTGTCCGAACCGATTTCTAGGTATTCATATAAACGTTCGCCGATGGCGATGGCTGACATGGGGAAATATCCACCCGTAATTCCTTTACCCATCGTTACGTTGTCAGGAGATAAAGCCAAAGTGTCGCAGCCCCAAAATTTTCCAGTTCGACCCACTCCGGTAACGACCTCATCAGCTACGAATTCGATCCCGTGTTCATCCAACACATTTTTGATAGCGGGGAAATAACTTTCTGGAGGAGTCTTGAACCCGGCGGAAAAGCTGATCGGTTCGGCAAAAAAGGCTGCGATAGAGTTGGCTGGCTCAGAAGTTATCAGATTTTCCAATTCTTTAGAAAGTCTTGTCGAAAATTCTTCCTCGGTCTCTCCCGGGTGTCTATCTCCGTGGTAGTCTGGTTGGGAAACATGCTTGAAGCCGGGGAGGGGAAGACCAAATTCCTCGTGGTGACTTCCGGTAAGGCTAGCTGTTGCCAGCGTACCACCGTGGTAGCTGGAATGACGAGAAATTACAGTAGTACGGCCTTTCTCTCCTCTCGCTAAGGCCGCGAAGTGGTATAGCTTTACGAGAAAATCGTTGGCTTCTGAGCCAGTTGAGGCAAACATTATATGAGAATTACTTACCGGGACCATTTGAACTAGCTTTTCGGCGAATTCGATAGAAGTGGAACTGGTACGATTTAAACCCGATACAAAAAACGGTAAATCGCGATACTGTCTCTCAATAGCCTCAATTAATTCTTCATTTTGATAGCCCAAGGAAGCTACATAGAAGGAAGCGGTGGCTTCTATGTATTCTTTGCCCTCAGAGTCGTATACATAAATTCCTTTACCACGTTCTATGACTCGGGTTTGATCTTTAGTGTTCGCAGAAATAGGTTGAAAACCTATGATTAGAGGTAAGCGGTCCCTATCTTCCATCTCAGGCATGCTGGTAGCCATTATTCCTCCCCTCATTCTTGATAAAGCGGTGAGTTCCGAAATCAATCAGGAATTCATCCACTATGATCACTCAAATAATTTGTAGTCTTCGCTCCTCACTCTTTGTATCGCTGTGCTTATCATCGCTTTAAATACTGAGGTATGAATCAGTTTATTCCCAGTTTGAACAGTAAGTAAAGAGGGCAGTGATCAAGCGTGTTGTTAAACTCGACTAGATACGATAGCCTTTCTGAATAAAAAAATGGAGATGCGCCATGCCTTCGGGCAAGAAGTTGAGATTCAATCATCCCGAAGGTCCGGAATATTCACGACCTTGGGGGCTTTTTCAAAACCCTAAAGTCCGTGAAGAAATCGCGAAACTGCACGCTACTAGAGATTGTCAAAGGATTGTATTTCTTCTGAAGTCTTATGAATTCCCTTCTGATTTAACTCATGCCTTAGAAATGGGGCTCTACCATACCTATGGAAGTCGTACTGTTGCTAAACTCCTAGATTACACCCAAGAATTTGAGAACTTTGGTCAGAAACGGTATGACGATACCTACATTTTGATTGCTCAATTTATGGAAGCTGGATGGGATAATGGTTTGGGAGCTAGAGCTCTTAAACAGGTAGCCAAAGCTCATGCACGGTTTTCAATAAGAAACGAAGATTATCTTTTTGTACTATGGACTTTTATAGAGTTTCCTATTCAATGGATGAGAAAATACGGATGGCGAAAATTTACTACTCATGAGGAAAAAGCGTGGTATGCCTATTGGCTCAAGATAGGAGAACATATGGGCATTCATTCTTTGCCTGAAGAAAAGAACGATTTTGCTAAATTTGTCGAAGACTATGAGCTGAGGGAAATGGTTCCGAACGAATATAGTGAACGAGTATCGATGGCGACTGTACGCATTATGCAAGGCTGGTTACCTAGAATAATCCACCCTCTCGTCATGCCCTTGGCAGCTTGTCTTTCGGAGCCTCGTTTCTTGGCAGCAATCAATTATAAACGGCCGCACTACTTTGTCCGGTCTATTGTTCTCGGTTGTTTGAAAGTGCGGGCGGTAATCAAACGGTTTATATCCTTCGATCGATTTCCGGATTTGCTGTCGGAGAACTACTATCGAACCTATCCGGACGGTGATTATGAAATAGAAAAGCTGAAGCCCGACTATTTTGATAAAGAAGGAATTAAAACTTAGAAAGAACCTAACTCAAAGAGGTAATACACTATGAAAAAATACTTTACATCTTTAATTCTATTCGCCGCTTCTCTAGCGTTCTCCTCAATGATAATGGCTTTGGAAGAAGCTGCTGTAAGAGACTACTTCAAAGGCTGGGATACTGGTGATATTGGTAAGGTTATGAGTTACTTCACGACAGATATTGTTTACGAAGACGTTCCTAAGGCGGAAATTGCCAAGGGTACTGATGCTGTCAAGAGCTTCGTGGAGAAGTTTTTTACCGACTATGCGGGTACTCGACTGGCGGTCGACAGTATTACTGTGGGTAAGAAAGGTGCTGCTGCAGAGTGGACGATGAGCGGCGGTAGTGGAGAAGAGGCATGGAGCATTAGAGGGGCGTCAGTGATGGAACACAAGGGCGGTAAAATTTCCAAGGTCACCGATTATTGGGATAATAAGTAACCGCGAATTGGGAACTATGGAGAAAGGGTAGGAGGTTTGGATCTCTGTCCTTGATTGGACGAAGGTCTATTCACTTCCTACTCGTAGTTTCTCGATTTCACACAGGTAAGACTTGTGTGGCACACAACCGCCAATCGGATCTGCGTCTTCATTTCCGATTAGGGCGTTATAATTGGCGCTTTCTTCGGTTTCGATGTTGTAGCCCGGCAGAGATAGATCTTTACAATCTTGCCACCAACCAACAGTAGCACGCACAACCCCAGGGTGGAGATTCCGTGATAGACCTACAACCGCTCGTGCATTACCATGCGGCGTTTTGATAGATATCCAATCGCCTGCACTTAGATCACGTTCTGCTGCAGTATCTGGATGAACCTGTACTTGGGGTTCTCGCTCATGCCGCCGCAACCGGGCAACGTGTCGAAATTGACTATGTATGTAATGAGGAGATTTGGTATCCGTTAAAATTAATGGGAATTGCTTAAAAAGCTCCGGTTTTGAAAATGGCCCCATCGCCGGTTCAACATAGATTGGCAAAGAAGCGTAACCATGCTTATGGAGCGTTTCAGAAAATATTTCAACTCGTCTTGAAGGAGTTGCGAAGCCGTTTGAGTCCGTATATTTTTTGTGCCTAGTTTCGAGGTTTGTGTTTATACCCCGAGGGGAATTTTTTAAAGTCTCCAGAGCGATTCCGCTCGGCTTTAGAATTTCCTGATACGCCTCTTCGAGATTTCCATTCCAAAATTTTCCCGAGAAGCCTAGTCGTTTAGCCAATTCGAATGTAATCCATGCGTCGGAACGACTCTCTCCTAGTGGTTCAATGACTTTTTGTCGAAACTGCAAATGGCCGACGGCTTTTTGATCAACCTTGAAATCGGTACATAAGGCTTCTCGCTCCCAGGGTGAGTTTACCGGGAGGAAAATATCGGCGTACTTTGCTGTCGGTGTCATAAACAAATCCGCATGAACCATAAATTGTAATTTCTTTAATGCCTCGCTCCCACGTTTCCCATCAGCGTGGGAAACTAGCATATTCAGTCCGAAACTGACTAGTGCATCGATTCCATAGGGTTCTCGCTTTAGAATGGATTTATATAAAGCATCGGTGGTAATCCATCCAAAAATAGATTCTGGTCCTAAGGAACGTTCCTCACGACCTAATGGGGGCTTTCCGACCGGGTTTGGTTTTAATTCGGCACCATCGATTGACTGTACAGGGACAGTATCTAAAATAACGTTTCCACCGGGGGCATCAATGCAGCCGGTCAAGGCGTAAAGACATGCTATCGCGCGCCCGGTTTGACTTGTATTAGAATGCATCTCCAAACCTGCCCACGCGTAACAGTAAACCGCTCCGCTTGAACCTATCAAGCGGGCCGTCTCTACAATTTGACTCTCTTCTAACCAAGTAATCGGAGCAACTTTAGTTGGAGCATATTCCTTGCATAAGTCGGCATAAAGTTGGAATACAGGTTTGCAGTTTATTGAGCCGGAGATCCCGTCGAATTGAAAAGTCCCTTCCAATGCTAGCGTATTATTTTTCGTATTAGTTAGATATTTCCCGGTTGATATATCGAAAAAAATGGGGGACGACTCCTTCAGGTTCCAAGCTACTCGGTAATTGGCATTGCCGTTTTCTTTTAAGTCTTGTTCTGTGAGCATGGTTCCATTGTCTTCCCGGACCAAAAACGGGGCGTTTGTCCAATTGGTGACGAAGTTTTTATCGAATAATCGTTCTTCGATAAGGACGTGGGCGATGGATAAAGCTAAGG
>CAZXQY010000119.1:0-6334 GCA_964642505.1 uncultured Gammaproteobacteria bacterium
GCTTCCGCCACCGCATCCATCATCCGTCCCATCGACATTTCTCTTTGTTTCCTACGGATTTGAGCCCTTACCTCGGGTCTTCCCTCTGTTTCCTTCAATTCGTCCCGAATCTCTTGCTTTGTCATCTTCAACTTTTTCTTGTACTCAAAAAGTTGGTAAGGAACATCTATTCCGGCAATTACTAATAAAGGCAACGTCACCCACAACATGCCGGCCGCGATCAGGTTACCTGCTTCCTCCATCGCGGGTCCTAAGCCCTTGTAACCTATCTGGATCAACGAGTCTAAACTTCCACTTAGCGTTGCAAATAATACACCTCCTACAAGCGTAAACTTCGCTATGGCTTTGATTAGTTCCACCACAGCTCTGATACCAAAAATACGCTTTACTCCTTCAATAGGGTTTATTTTACTAAGTTTGGGAGCCAACGCTTCAAACGAAAACACAAATCCACCTAACGCTCCTGCTGATATAGCCGCTATTAAAAACGTTAAAAGAAAAATAGGAATGAGAATAATAAAGATTTCTGAAACCAGTGTACTAAAAATCCCGAGGGACGTTTCCTCAGAGAAAATGACTCTCCTATCAAAATCGAACCCTGCGCCAAACAACTCCGCAATCCTCCGAACGAAATAACTTCCCATAAAATAGAGAAATAGCGCAGTGCCTATGAGCATCGTCGCTACGGATAGTTCTTGTGATCTCGCAACTCTACCTTCAGATCGAGCTTTCTCTATCCTTTTTGCGGTCGGCTCTTCAGTGCGCTCTTCGGCTGTATCATTCTCGGCCATTATACTAATCCGAAACCTTCTTTAATGGTGTCTAATGACTCTAACCACAACCATTGTATACGATAACCAACGCTAGTCATTGACACCGAAAAAAGAATTATCCCAGCGATAATCATAGCTGGGAAGCCGACTGCAAAAATATTCAAGGCGGGCGCAGCTCTGGTTATCACTCCGATGCCAAGGTTAATAAACAGCAACGATACCATAACGGGAAGGGCAATTAAGACGGCACCCAAAAAAGTCATAGAACTCCACTTGACAATGAATAAAAACAAATCCGTTGGGATGACAGTCGACCCTATCGGTAAACTCTGGAAAGTTTCTATAAGCAAGGACAACATAATAATATGACCACCTAATCCTAAAAAAATGAGTGTAGAAAAAATCAAGATGAAAACCGAAAGAAGCGGCACGTTACCCACATTAGGGTCAATCATGTTCGCCATCCCTAAACCCATAGACATTGAGATCGTTTGGCCTCCAACAACCAAGGCAGCAGTAACGACTTGTAGTATAAGCCCCATAATAAAACCAACCAACGCCTGATTGAAGACTTCCATCAAACCAATCACCGAAGACGGATCGATAGTAGGTATATCAATCAAGGGATAGATCATCCAGGTTAAAAGCAAGGCTAATAAAACCCTAATCCGAACCGAAACCACTTGAAGAGAGAAGAAAGGCGCCGCAATCAAAAACGCGGATATCCGAATCATAGGCCACAAAAAATTATAAAAACGTTCTACGACTTCGTTGAATAACAAATCCATTAGATAAACAAAGCAGGAATACGGTCAAAAATATCTCGGAAAAATTCCGTTAGAACGTTTAGTTGCCAACCACCAAATATCGCCATAGACAATATCATGGCTCCCAGCTTCGGTATAAAACTTAAAGTCATTTCTTGTACGGACGTAGCAGCCTGCAAAACACCAATCAAAATTCCCACCAGCAGCGCTGTACCCAATATCGGGCCGGCCACTAGCGTCGCCACCCACAGAGCTTCTCGCGCCAAATCAATAACCTGTGATACTTCCAATTCTCCTACCCTCTAAAGCATTGTAAAACTCGACGTTAACGAACCCATAACCAGAGTCCATCCATCTACTAAAACAAAAAGCATCAGCTTAAATGGTAATGAAATCATCATGGGTGACAACATCATCATCCCCATCGACATTAATACACTTGCAACGACCAAATCTATAATGACAAAGGGAATATAAATCAAAAAACCTATAATAAAGGCACTCTTAAGCTCCGAGGTGATGAAAGCAGGAGCCAATACCGTAAACGGAACGTCGGCAGGTTCCTCCAGTTCCTCCAGGCCGGCTATTTGAACAAACATCGCAATATCTTCTTTTCGCGTCTGATTCAGCATGAACTGCCTAATAGGTTTTTCAGCCTCGCTAATTGCTTGTTCGAACCCGATCTCTTCATTTTGAAACGGCAACATCGCCTTTTCGTAAACAATATTGAAAACGGGCCCCATAATAAAAAAAGTCAGGAATAATGCCACACCTACAATGACCTGATTAGGCGGAGTCTGGGCAGTTCCTAGAGCCTGCCGCAGTAAGGACATAACTATGACGATCCGAACGAACGACGTCATCATCAAAAGTAACGACGGTAACAAAGTCAGAACCGTCATCAAAGCTAGAAGCTGTAGCGTCAGACTATATCTCGTCCCACCTTCTTCTTCTATAACACTAACTATCGGCAGACCAGTGTCCGCCATCAATACCGGGGCCAACACAGTACCTAAAACCGTAAATAATGTTAGCTTTCCCAAAGACATAAGTGTTATTAAAAGTATACCCGCTGACGTTAATCAGAATAATACTACCTCATCCAAAAAGTTTTAGTTATTTATTTCTGTACTGTCTGAGGGACCCCGGTCATTCGGTAATCTAAAAAGTAGAGTCACTTGATCTTGTCCAATTCCCAACAACAATTTTTCACCGTTTACATCTACTAGAACTATCCTTTGCCGACTCCCCAACTCACAGCTTTCTATGACGCGAATATTTCTCCCATCTTTTCTGCTGAGCAACGGTCCAAATCTTTTAAGAAGAAACAAGGTTGCCAACAGCAACCCGATCACGAGAAGAAAACTAAGTAACCCCCAAATCACGCTGAAACCGGAGATATCGGGCATATCACCAAACCCTTTATAACTATAAATTCTTTACTCTATCTGCCGCCGGTATAACCTGCGTCAATCTCACACCATAACGCTCATTGACGAGTACTATTTCCCCTTGTGCGACTAAAGTGTCATTTACTAAAAGATCGAGAGGCTCGCCAGCGATACGATCGAGCTCCACAACACTACCTTGAGTCAATCTCATCAGGTCTCGGATTTTTAGAGAAGTCCTTCCTACCTCAACAGAAATAGTTACCGGAATATTTTGTAATACGTCCGAATTGATCTTTCCTGAATCTGAACCATTTTCGTCAGCTGATTCCGATTCTCCTGCTTCCCCTGCTTCTCCCGCCTCAGCTACTTCTTCTTCGGGAGCATCTTCCGCCTTACTCTCTTCTTGGTTTTCTTCCACAAGTTCTTCCGCTTCCGTCTCTGCCATTTTTAAATCCTCTATAGAGGGTAACTGACCTCAAGAAACCTGACTAAGCAATTGGTTAAGATTCCGATTTTTCCGGATCTAGAGCATTGGCAAGCCTTACAGCAACCTGAGGCCCACTCGTACCCACATCAGCAAAAAACACCGGCATCTCATTTACCAACACCCGCGCGTAGTCAGGTTTCTTGAAATCAATCACATCCCCTATTGTTAGTTGTTTAAATTGTTTAATTGTCGTTTGAATTTCACCGAGTATGACTCTTGTCGGCATCTCCGCGTCAGCCGCAGCGTTTTGTAATTCTGAACTCCACCTTTGATCCGACGCCTCATTGCCATCTCCCGTTTGTACCCTACTTCGTAGTAGATCTCTTATCGGTTTCAAGGTGCTATAAGGATAAACAAGATCAATGTCTCCCTTCACGCCATCCCCCATTTCAGAAGCAAACCTACTAACTATCACAAGGTCGTTCTCATCGGCGATTTGAGCAAACTGAGGGTTTATTTCGGAGCCTATATGTTCGCATTTTACTGGCAGAATCGGTGACCAAGCGTCCTGTAATGAACCGAAAAAAACGTCAAGCATTATCGCTATGATACTGGTTTCGGTGGGAGTAAATAATCTACCTGGAGGCAGTTCCCCAATCCCTCTGCCGAACCCACCAAAAAAATTATCTAGAGACGCAAAAACGATCGCGGGGTCTATCACTACCATTGAGAAACCTCGCAGAGGATTTAGTCTAATAGTATTGACAGCCATAGGTGGGGTTAACTCGGCAATATAATCACTAAATTTCTTGATCTCTACTTCTTCCATATTTATTTTCGGACTTGTTCTTAATACGTCTAGTAATCCAAGCCGAAACTGCCTCACAAATCTTTCGTTGATCATATCCAGGGCACCGACATTTACCCCTAAAGAAGAATCTTCATTTGCAAGATCATGCTTCACAACTCGGGCACCGGTATTGACCCCGGTATCTACTGGGATCGTTCCGTCCTCAATCCCTGAAGAAAGCGCGTCTAGCTCTTCTTGCGAAAGTAAATTTTCTGACTCAGCCACTGTTTATCACCGTTATAAAATTTCTTGATTAAACTAAGAATTACTGCATCACAAAATCAGTGAAAAAAACTTCTTCTATTCCACCAAAATCTTCGTACTCTTCAAGCAGGCTATTCATCTCGAGCTTTATAATATCTGCCAGATTCTTCCTGAAATCGGGATCTATAACATCGTCTTCGGTAACCTGTCCCATAGCATTCAATATACGATGTCTAAGAGCGACCTCATGGGTTTCTATATTCGTGATGACTTTGTCATCGTAGTGAGTCATAACACCAATTTGAACCTGAATCACCTTTCGAGAATTTTTCACGTTGGAAACGAAATTTTTCTCTAATTCCAAATACGATTTTTTAAACTTTTTGAGCTCTGGTGTTTCAAGAGCTACCGGCTCCGGAGGGCCACCTTCCTCGCCCTCTCCTTCTCCATCTGCCCCGCCTGCTTCCGCTTCTGCCTCCGCTTCTAACTCAGCGATCTGCTCTTCAACGTTATCCTGTTCCTTGGAATCGAAAAAACCTGTCGCGAAAAGAGTGCCAACAACACTCAAGGCAATGAGTAATAGTATACCCACCACGATAAGGACTATTTTCACCACCGGTGATTTTGCTTGTTCTTCGCCTTCTGGTTGCTCGTCGGCCATAGCCAAAACCCTCTTCTTTTACTGTTTATACAAAAAAATCCAACCGTCCGTCTAAATCGATCGGATTAACATCCTCTCTTTTTTCCTGCCCTTGATCCGAATCGACAATCGAATCAAGATTACCGTTTTGGTCAGAACTTGTCTGATTTTTGTCATTTTCCTTACGGTTTCCTAATTCTACACTAACATATGCAGATTCCATGCCATGTTCTTCCAGGGATTCTTTTAATCTGGGAATTCCTTCCGCTAAAATTTCTCTCGTTAATGATTGATTGGTTTGAAAATGCGCCTCCAACTGACCGTTAACCATTTCTAGGTGAATCTCCACTCGACCTAGTGACCTCGGATAAAGCTCCATTTCAACTCTCCATGCCCCTTTCGATATCTGTGCCAGTAAACGCTGCCCCATAATCTCTGACATTTTCCTTGTAACCGGCTCTAGATCAGTAGACCGCCGTAAAGCTGCCAGTAGTCCATTGTCCAGCTCCGGATCCTGTGACTTACCTACTCCACCTCTACTAATATCGCTCAATAATGTCGTATCCTTAACAATATTTCTCAAATTCGAGACGTCTGTCGACGCCTCGGGATGGGACCCCATGGATTTCCTAACCGTTGAAAGTTGAAGCTCTTCTGGTAATTGGTCAATGACATCTGTTAAATCGATCGGGGCAAGGCTAACGATTTCTCTTGCCGCACCTCTAAATTCACTCTTATTTTCCATCATTTTCGTGATAGAGCGTCGAATTTCTCCCTTTTCAAATTGCGTGGTTGCCATACCTTTGGAACCGCCAACAACGTCAGAATTACCCTTAAAATTACTAGTTAATACGATTTTTTGGGCATCTTTTAAAGTTTTCCCCTGCTCGATAGGTTCTATTGACGACAGGCCTAGGATGGGTTGTTTAAATTTAGTTTCGCCTTGAATTAGCTCTGAAAAAGTCGAAGGAACCCCTTTCGGTTCCCGTCCCGTCATTGGGATTTTAATCGAGGGAAGGATTCCAGCATCTTCTATCTTAGACTTGTTTCCCCCATCAGAGATATTAGTCCTGTTTGCTGCCGAACGGCCCGCTGGAATATCCGGTTTGCTTTCATTTTTAAGAGGTTGCTCAACAACCCTACCCGTAGCAATATCTTTAAAATTCAAAGGCCTAAAAGTAATTTCGGTACCTTTGGCGTCCTTTAAAATCCCCTGATTGACATCCTTTGAAACCCCCTGATTGACATCCTTTGAAACCCCCTGATTGGCATCCTTTGAAAC
>CAZXQY010000120.1:0-6196 GCA_964642505.1 uncultured Gammaproteobacteria bacterium
AAATACCTAATCACGTAGCGGTGATAATGGATGGCAACGGCAGGTGGGCAAATAAGCGGAATCTAAGAAGGACCGAGGGACATTTAAGAGGCCTAGATAGGGTCAAAGATTTAATAGAACACAGTGTTGAAGTTGGAGTAGAGTTTCTGACTCTATTTGCTTTTAGCAGTGAAAATTGGCGGAGACCGGAAACTGAAGTTCGCTATCTCCTAGAGTTATTTGTAAAAGCCCTGGAAGACGAGTCCTTAAATCTAGCAAATAATGGCGTTCGACTCGCGTTTATAGGTGATTTGGAAGGATTCCCACCCGTATTGAGAAAGAAAATGAAGGTGGTGGAAGATCACTTCAGTGGTGAGCATAAGTTGTTGTTGAACGTTGCGGCTAATTATGGCGGCCGTTGGGATGTCGTACAGGCTGCGAAAAAAGTGTGCGAAAGTGTAGCAGAAGGACTTATTCGACCTGAGCAGGTTGATGGAGAAGTGCTAGCAGAGAATATGTGTTTAGCAAATATACCGGAACCTGACTTGCTTATCAGAACGGGTGGAGAGAAGAGGTTAAGCAATTACTTACTTTGGCAACTGGCCTACACGGAATTGTATTTTACAGAAAAATATTGGCCGGATTTTGATATTAGCGCGTTTGAGGAGGCATTGGTTGCTTATTCCAAACGGGAAAGACGGTTTGGTATGACTGAAGAACAACTTCGGTCTAAAGAACTGACGGCTGTGTCGTTTTAATTGATATAGTCGTTTCACGTAAGGATCTGCAATGGCTGACAATATTAATTTCGCTAAAGAGTCTTTGCGCAGGGCTGTAACGGCGGGAGCACTTGGTGCGACTGTACTTTATATTCTATTTTCAGGTGAAGTTCATTTTTTTTTGATGGTATGCTTAATCTTGGGCATCGGAGCACTGGAGTGGACGACTTTTCTTAATTTAATCGAGTCGAATTTTAGATATCTTTATAGCTCGGCCGTCCTTTTTGTAGTGATAGCAATTTATTTCGTGGTCAGTTTTTATGGTTTTTTCCAGTTCATTGTCTGTTTTGGTATTTTTGTTTGGGTGTGTCTGTCGTTGGTAGTTTTTGGCTTCGAAAAACGAAAATTTCAGATGCCTAAAAAGAGACTGGTTTTGGCCGTACTGGGCCTTCTTGTTTTTGCGGTCGCTTTATCGTCGATCGGTTTTTTATACGGAATTTCCCCTTATTTAGTGTTGATTTTACTGAGCACGGTCTGGTCTATTGATATTTGTGCAT
Organism: uncultured Gammaproteobacteria bacterium; assembly: GCA_964642505.1. GTDB lineage: Bacteria > Pseudomonadota > Gammaproteobacteria > TMED69. The sequence goes on from CAZXQY010000120.1 coordinate 1,256, forward strand.
ATATAGGAGGAAAGCTTGCGGGCCGACGAAAATTTACGCCAAGGATAAGCCCTAATAAAACATGGGAGGGCGTGTATTTCGGGGCTCTAGGCGGTGTAGTTGTGATTTTGTTGCTAGGACTCCAATTTTCAACACTTAATAGTTTAGAATTACTCATCTTATTTTTCTTTACATTTCTAGGTGCCGTCGTTGGTGATTTAGTTGAAAGCTTGTTGAAACGTGTAAGCAGAGTGAAGGATTCAGGACGATTGCTGCCTGGACACGGAGGGATCTTGGATAGAATTGACAGCCTTTTAGCAGCAGCCCCAGTCTTCGCGGGAGCGCTTATGTTGATAGAGATCTATGAGTAGAGCGATAACCATTTTGGGTTCAACAGGGACAATCGGGGATAACACCTTGGAAGTAATGGGACTCCATCCCGACAAATATTCCCTATTTGCGTTAACTGCTAAAACAAACTACAAAAAATTATTTAAGCAGTGTAGTCGTTGGCTACCAAGGTATGCAGTACTAGTTGATTCTGATTCTGCAGAAATTTTGGATAAAGAAATCAAGTCTTCTGCTTTGCCAGTTCAGGTACTGTCCGGAAAGGAAAGTTTGGAATTTGTAGCGTCCCACGCTGAAACAGATTATGTCATGGCAGGTATTGTTGGGGCGGCCGGATTGTTACCAAATTTGGCAGCCGCGAGGGCGGGTAAACGGGTTATGCTAGCGAACAAGGAATCCTTGGTGATGTCAGGCCAATTGTTTATGGATGCTGTAAAACAAAATGATGCTGAGCTTTTACCTATAGACAGCGAGCATAATGCAATTTTCCAGTGCCTCCCCGTGTCGAGTGGTACAAAAAAAATAGAAGATAGTTTAGGGGTAAGAAAAATAATATTAACAGCGTCTGGGGGGCCGTTTAGGCTAAAATCATTGGACGCTCTTGAAAACGTAACTCCTCAGGAGGCTTGCGCGCACCCTAATTGGGTTATGGGGCAGAAGATATCTGTTGATTCGGCAACAATGATGAATAAAGGGCTCGAGGTTATAGAAGCTTGTTGGTTGTTCAAGAAGAAGTCGTCAGATATCGAAGTAGTTGTTCATCCTCAAAGTGTCATCCACTCAATGGTTGAATATCTAGATGGTTCTATTATTGCCCAACTAGGAAATCCAGACATGCGCACTCCAATTGCTTATTCGCTAATGTGGCCTGAGAGAGGAGTGTCTGGAGTGAAATCTCTGGATTTGTGCGCTGTCCAACGACTCGAGTTTGAACAACCTGATTTTGAGCGATTCCCTTGCCTTAGGTTAGCGAAGGAGGCCATTGAAGCTGGTGGCACGGCTCCGACGGTTTTGAATGCGGCCAATGAAATTGCTGTCTCAGCATTTTTAGACTTAAAAATAAAATTTCTGGATATTCCGGAACTGGTTGAGTATGCCTTATCCAAACATACGGTAGGAGTAGCAAACAGTTTAGATCATATTCTCTCTGCGGATAAGGAAGCTAGAGATATAGTTAACCAAAGGATAGGTTCAAAGAATGTTTCTTGATCTGATGACTAAAATAGCTTTGTTTATTGGGGTTATCGGAGTTTTGGTAACGGTTCATGAATTGGGGCATTTTTTGGTCGCCCGACTTTTCAGAGTGAAGGTTTTAGTTTTCTCCATTGGTTTTGGGAAGAAGGTTTGGGGGTTTCAAAAAGGTGGTACGAAATACGTTATATCGGCTATTCCGTTAGGTGGCTACGTTTCGATGTTGGAAGACGAAGGTTCTAGGGAACCCGAAGATTTGAAGGAATCCATTAAGGAGGTCGATATTGCGTTAAACGATGCTTCTTTTTTTGGTAAAAGTTCTATCCTTTTAGCCGGACCTGCAGCCAATATTTTGTTGGCTTTTTTTGTCTACTGGTCGACGTTTATTTTCGGAGTTGATGGGCCAAAAACCTTTATTGGGGAGATTGAAACAGGTTCTATAGCTGAACGATCTGGGTTAGAAACGGGAGATAAATTAATATCTTTCGGAGAACATGAAATACAAACTTGGGAAGGCTTCGTGCATGCCTTTTTAGACGAAATTCTGAGTAGACGATCGGTTCCAATAATAGCGCTAACTGAGAATGGGGTAGAAAAGAAGATAAACATTGATCTTGAAGATATCTCATTGGATCAAATGACGGATGTAGGCCCTTTTGATGTATTGGGTTTTCGTCCGAAGAAATTGGAGGCTTCTGCTAGGATCAAGAGGGTGATAGCTGGAAGCCCGGCTCAGACTGGCAATATAATACCCGGCGATTTGATTAAATCTGCGAATGGTTTACCTATTACGATTTGGTCAGATTTTGTCTCGGTGATTCAAAGAAATGCGGGAAAAGAAATAACGATAGAACTAGATCGAAACAACGCGATCATTAGGACAACTGTTGTACCAGATTCAGTGCGGGAAGGAGCTGTCATTGTGGGTAAAATTGGGGTGCTGGTAGACTTGTCGGATATATGGACTAAGGAGGAGTATAGTGTAACGCGAGCTGCTGAATTAGCTCTTGCGAAGACGATCCAGATGAGTGTTATCACCCTAAAATTTCTGTGGAAACTTGTGAGTCTAGAAATATCTACTAAAAATTTAAGTGGGCCAATAGGAATCGCGAACTATGCTGGCGAATCGGCGAAGATCGGGTTTGTAGAACTTATGAAGTTTATGGCTTTGGTGAGTATTAGTTTAGCAATTATAAATTTGATGCCTATCCCGATGCTGGATGGTGGGCACCTGCTATACTACTCTACAGAGTTCGTTATTGGACGACCACTGCCCTCTGGTTTCCGCCAGGCCGGTCTGCAAGTCGGGTTGGTTATTCTGATATCGTTATTTCTTGTCGCGACCTATAACGATATTTTTAGGGCTTGAATTATTAAGGATAATATTTTGATCGAGAGCTGTCGTTATTTTTTTAAATTAATTTGTTTGACAGTGCTTTTATTCTGTTTACCAGTTAAAGCGGCCGATGTTTTTATAGTCGACGATATCCAAATTCGTGGCCTAAAGCAGATCTCTCCTGGTATGGTGTTTAACTATCTTCCAGTTACCATCGGAGACACTATGGATGAAGCTAGGACTCGAAAGGCGGTTCGTGCTTTGTTTAAAACAGGATTTTTTCGAGATGTTCAATTGGAGAGAGAAGGTGACGTGTTGATTGTCACTGTTGATGAGAGACCGACTATCGCCTTGATTACTTTTGATGGTAATAGGGCAATAAAAACTGAAGATTTAGAAGAGGGCCTTGCTGACGCAGGATTCTCAGAAGGTGAAGTCTTTAATCGGGGTAAATTAGATAAAGTTATTCAGGAACTTAGAAGGCAATATTACGCAAACGGAAAATACGGTGCTGAAGTAAACTACGAAATTTCACCTATCGGAGAAGATGCTGTCGAAATCGCCTTTCAGATAGAAGAAGGCGAAGCAGCGAAAATAAAACAAATAAAGATAGTTGGCAATACAGTTTACTCCGATGAAGAGCTACTCAATGTTTTTAAGTTGAAAAAAGGAAATTGGCTTAGCTGGTTCAGAAAAGACGATCAATACTCCAAACAGAAACTGTCTGGTGACCTAGAAACTTTGCGTTCATGGTACCAAGACTATGGTTATCTAAATTTCTCAATAGACTCTGCGCAGGTCTCTATCTCACCGGACAAGGAGAGCGTGTACGTCACTATAAATATTTCAGAGGGAGATAGTTTTATTATTAACAAGGTTCTGCTATCTGGGACTTTGATTATAGATCCTAAAGAGTTGTATGGTTTTGTCTTTACGCGAAAGGGTGACATTTTTTCTCGAAAAATGGTCGAAGCGACTAGTAAGGCTATATCGGATAGATTAGGTCACGAAGGTTACGCCTTTGCCAATGTAAATCCTATTCCAGATGTTGATGAAAATAGTAAGACGGCGGAACTCACCTACTATATCGATCCGGGTCAACGAGTATATGTTCGACGGATTAATTTCTACGGAAATCGAAAGACAAGAGACGAAGTTCTTAGAAGAGAAATGAGACAGATGGAGGGAGGATGGATTTCCACTCCCAAAGTCGAACGCTCTAAAATCCGTCTAAAAAGAACAGGGTATTTTGAAGAGGTGGTTGTAGAGACTCCGGCAGTGCCCGGTACGACTGATTTGGTGGACGTCAATTTTATGGTAGACGAGAGGCCTTCAGGAAATCTCATGCTGGGAGCTGGTTTTTCGCAGTCCGCAGGTTTGATTTTCAATACTCAAGTAAGTCAAGACAATTTTATGGGTAGTGGAAAAAGCGTGAACTTTGCCTTTAACAATAGTGAAATAAATCGTACGTTCCAAATTGGCTATTTTGATCCTTATTGGACGATAGACGGAGTTGCTAGAGGGTTTGATTTAAGTTACCAAGAAATAGAGGCTGGCAGGCGGAGGATTGCCCGTTACGATCAGGAGAATATCTCTTTTGGAGCTTCTTTTGGGATTCCTTTTACCGAATTTAACTACATGAATATTGGGATCAATTGGGAAAAGACGAAGATTGAGACGAGTACTTTTCTGCTAGATCCAATTATTGCCAGATTTCTAGCGAGAGAGGGGAGAGAATACGATAACTTCAGACTTCAGACTTCTTTTTCATATGATACCAGGAATGCTGGCATCTTTCCCGACCAAGGGACTTTGCAACGGATTTCTACCGAAATCGCATTGCCTGGAGGCGATCTTTATTATTGGAAAGTAGATTATGATTCAAGGTACTATTTTAAGGTGCCCTATCGGAGAAATTTCACCTTTTTGCTGAAAGGGAAGGTGGGATATGGCGATAGTTATGGTTCGACGACTGAGTTGCCTTTTTTCAGAAACTTTTATGCAGGTGGTCCGCGTACTGTGCGAGGCTATGACGAATCGTCTTTGGGTCCTCAAGATATCTTCGGTCGTGCCTTGGGGGGTAATAT
>CAZXQY010000121.1:0-6157 GCA_964642505.1 uncultured Gammaproteobacteria bacterium
AGGTTGCATCGGCCAACTACGTCGACATCAAAGGACCAGCGAAGGTGTTGCATTCATGACCCTATTAAAGAAATTTTTTATCTATCAACATTATCGACTTCCAAATAAAAATGACAATTCTTTATTGCAGCTTCCATTATAAATAGCTCTGGATTACAGGCGAAAAACAAATATTTTTAAATAAGTGCTCACGCCCAGTCTTCTACAATTGGCTGAGCCAAGATCCAGAGGCTAATTCCAGTATAAAAAACCATTAAGGTAACCATCGGCACTTGAATCAGAGATCGGCTTTTCCTTGGATTTAATGCAAGTGATTGGACATGAGAGAGAAAAATGCTTAGTACATGGCCAAGTATTATAGCAGTCAGCGTTACGTGCCAGGCCGTTCGGGCATTGATAATGCCAATGTGGATTCGATAGTCATTAGTACCTAGAAGGTCCCACCCTAGACTATAGGGATCAGACAATAGAGGAATGGCGAGTTGCCCTGCAACTAAAAGGTAAGAGAGGTAATGTGCGATATGATAGCCGATGGCAATTGGTAGAAGTGTTATGACAAAATGTTCAACAAGGTCCTGTAGTGATATCTGCGATTTACCAGATGGATCCGACCGATCAAGTATTATTTTAGTGGCGGCACACACGAGGATATAGGTCATCAAAAATAGGAATAGACAGGCAAGAAAACCAGCCGTTTCGAGAACGGTTTGGAGGTTTCCAAAATATTTATAGAGGATCTGAAAAGTGGGGTTAAGGCTGTTTATGCCTAAGACATAGGGTTTAATTCTGTTCCAAGATTCCGTTGCCATAAACCCATCAAAGTTAAGACCAGCAAGTAAAATTATTATTACAAAAACTAATCCTAGCGGGGATCTTGCTCTGCTGAGGAGGCCAAAACCATGGGGTTGTAGTGAAAAACTCTTTCCGTTCTGCTGGAACTGTAGTGGGGCGAAGTGGCCTATCAGTGAGAATAGAACTGAAAAAACCTCAGCATGCTTTATCCAGGACTTCTGACCGTAAATTACCATCCCAGTCCAAGTTATAAGGCTATAAAAAATCATTAACGTTGCCAAGCTCAAAGGGATTTGGTTGCGCGGCCAAATTAACTCTATCCATAAAAAGATGGCAAGGAAAAGGGCCGAGGGCCAGAACCCAAGCCAAACAGGATAAGTGGAAAGCTTTATCTCCTTGCCCAAAATACGTTCCACTATACGAAAGCAAAAGGTCCATGGATTGAGGGCACTCCATGTATTAACACACAGTGCTGTAATGTACACAAACCCAACCCACCAAAGAACCCATACTGAAACAGGTAAGAGGTTTTTAAGGGTATTTTGATTTCCAAAAAATCCAATTGACACGAGGCTCAAGAATATAGCGAACGATGTGCTGCCCACCACAGGTTTTACAAATTCCTGAAAGAAAAAAACAAAACGGGGTGAAATATACCAGCTAAATTTATACTGATCGAGATTTTCGTTTTTGGGTTGCCAAAATACTAAAGCCAAAAAAGTTACTAACACTATTGTGCTTGAGCCAAATACATATAGATAAAGGGGTAACGGTAAATCGTACCGATAACCGAAGCCATGTGCCTCGGCCGGATGAGCGCAAAGTATTGTCAGGCAACAAGCGAGGGCGCTGAGTAAAAGTCGAGACACATGCTTTTTGGCGGCTTTAATCCGGGTAGACCTCGAGGTAGGCGAGGGTCGATTCATTGTCAATATTACCCTGCGGGTCATTATGGTGGATATGCACTTTGATTGGAAAGCGGCCGGTTGCGAAAGCATCGATCACCATAAAAGTAGGGCTTTTTGGAAACACATCCTTCACAATATCGTATCCATGTAGATGTAGGTTAAGGATTTTATCACTTTCCAGAACCAGTGTTAGTCTAGTTCCTTGGGTAACCCGTATAACATTGGAAGAGCCCGCAAGCTCCCCATTCCTGATGGATAATTTAAAAACTTTATTTTTGACTGTCTCATTACTCTCAGGTTGGGCTGAGGCCTTAGGATGGTTTGCGAGAAAGCTTACAACACAAAGAGTAAAGAGAATGCTTAAAATTTTCATGAACCTAAGGTCGTCTCCTTACAAAACCAAAATTTTGACTTCAACTAAATATTAGGCCGCACGTGTGACTTCATTAAAATGGCCGGGATGGATTTCAAAAGGGTTCGGGTAAATAGCTATCCAACTCCTTAGGTAAAGTGTTTGTGAATTTTAACTGGCAAAACAATGTTGCTCCATTCAATTAAATTCAGCGTCGAACTTGATTAATCGGGAAGAAACCCCTCCAGATGGGTAAGAAGTTGTTCCAATTCATCATGATGCACCCAATGGCCAGCGTTTTTTATATCAATTGTAGTGGCATTCTTAAAATGCTTGGCACGCCCATCGTTATCAGGATTGCTATCCCAACTCTCTGTTCCCCGAAGGAGCAGGGTAGGGCAGGTAATTCTTGACCACATTGCCTGTTGTTCGATTGCGCTAAGACCGTATGGTGGAAACACGCGAACATAGTTGTCGAATTTCCAGCTAAACGTACCATCCTCGTTTTGGTTGACACCGTGGATAGTAAGGTGATGAGCCTGCTCGCCAGTTAACCGTTCATTTGCCTCACGCATTCGCGCGACAGCATCAGGAATGTTTTCATATCTGTGGGGCATTCGGCCCGAGAGTTTTCGTAAATACTCCACCCATTTGGTGAGGTGTTCATCTATGGGGCGTTTGTGTTCTGTATCTGCTTTCTTTGGCGGCATGCCTAGACCTTCAATAGCAACAATTTTATGCACGTTTTGTGGATAAAGCCCTGCATATTGAAGAGATATCATACCGCCTAAGGAATGTCCTATGATGGAGACAGGTGCAAGATTTGTCTGACGGACCAACTGAGCTAGATCATAAACGTAGTCGGGAAGGACGTAGCTCCCGCCGACGAGCCACTGGGAATCGCCGTGTCCGCGAAGGTCGGGCGCAATAATGTGATAGCGGTCTGCCAGGGATTGTGCTAGCCAGTCCCAACTTCGGCAGTGGTCGCGTCCACCGTGAACCATGAGTAGCGGTGGTGCCCCAGGGGTTCCCCAGTCGACATAGTGTAGACGCAGTCTTTGAGAAAAAAATGTATGCGATGTTGGGCCGGACATATGTAGAAATCTTAGTGATTGGACACTTATACATTGTAGAGGAGGGGAAACCTCATCACAATATCCAATTACCCTTCAGCTAGCTGTTTTATGGTTATTTCTGGTGTAGTATTGGTCATTAAACTCTTTAAAAACTTTGCCTAATGCATGGCGTAAGATGGAGGATGTAACTTGAGTATGGACTTGTTCACTCTTGAAGGACGTGTTGCAGTCGTGACCGGTGGTAATGGGGGGATCGGGCTTGGTATGGCACGAGGGCTAGCCATGGCGGGAGCTTCAATCATTGTCGCGGCTCGCGATCCACATAAAAACGCGGCGGCAGTAGAGGAATTGAAGGAACTCTCGGTAAATGCTATGGCGGTTGAAACGGATGTACGAAAGTCAGACTCTTGTCAGTCGATGTTTGAAGCCGTAAGAAAATCGTATGGTGGTGTTGATATTCTAGTTAACAATGCAGGAATGAATATTCGTCGGCAACCGCAAGAGTATGATCTTGAGGCTTGGAACACCATACTTGAAACAAATCTAACCAGCGCAATGTTGTGTAGCAAGTTTGCTCATCCGATTATGGTTGAAAGAGGGGGAGGAAAAATTATTAACATTGGGTCTATGATGTCTATTTTTGGGGCTCCTTTTGCCTCGGCATATGCTGCTAGCAAGGGGGGTATAGTACAATTCACTAAGGCCTGTGCGAGCGCATGGGCCAGCGATAATATTCAAGTTAACGCGGTGCTACCTGGGTGGATAGATACAGATCTAACTCGTAGAGGCCGGAAAGAGGTTAGTGGTCTTCATGAAAAGGTCGTGGCTCGAACACCTGCTGGTCGGTGGGGAGATCCGGATGATCATGCAGGAGTAGCAATTTTTCTTTCTGGGAAAGGGTCGGATTTTGTGACGGGTGCTGCCATTACAGTTGATGGCGGATTTTCCATTCAGGCGTAGCGTGTGGTGGTATCAAAGACCTAGTTAACTAAATCCTTGCTATCAGGAATTTTGAATCCTTAAAATTACCTAGATCAGGAAATTTACCGAACTCCGAGACCACGAGCAATTACACCTCGTAAGATTTCTCGGGTTCCTCCTTGAATAGTAAATTTAGGAGACATTATGACCGAGTTTTGAATGAGTTCCTCAAAGGACTTCCTGTTATTGTCGTCATGTTGGAGCAAAGCAGCAACCTCACGCGCGGCATTTGGAAGTTCCTGTTCCCAATTGGTCCCGACATCTTTAACAATTGAAGCCTCTAGAACAGGCTCATTTCCCCTACTTAACATTCCTGCTACAGAAATGGACATTTGGCGTAGAGACTGAAGCTGGGCTATTAGACGGCCCAGTCGCTCAGCCGTATGTTGGTCCGGTTGTTTTCCGACAACTCTAATGAGTTCTGTCAGAACAGAAATATTTTGTAGGAAGCGTTCTGGGCCACTACGTTCAAAGGCTAGCTCTGAGGTAGCTTGTTTCCAAGCCATATTTAACTCCCCCAACATGTGGTTCGCGGGAACGACCACGTCTTCAAATATGACATCATTGAAATCATGCTGTCCTGTAGAATTACGTATGGGTCGTACGGTTATCCCGGGTGTTTTCATGTCGACGAGAAATTGGGTAAGACCATGCCTTCGATTTTTTTCTGTTGCTTTAGAAGTTCTAAATAAACCAATCATGTATTGCGATCTATGTGCGAAACTAGTCCAAGTCTTACGTCCATTTATCAGCCATCCATCAGCATGTGGCTCAGCGCGTGTTTTGGCAGCAAATAGGTCAGATCCGGAGTCAGGTTCACTCATTCCAATTGCAAATGTGCACTCACCTTTGACAATTTCTGGTAAGATTTTCCGTTTTAGCTCTTCCGAGCTGTATTTAAGTAGGATGGGACCACTTTGCCGGTCAGCGGTAAAGTGGGCCCAAGTCGGAGCACCGGCAAGTAGCATTTCCTCTGTGACGACATAACGTTCGAATTGCGACATTTCTTGGCCACCGTATTTTTTGGGCCAGGTCATTCCTATCCATCCTTGTTCGCCAACTTTTCGACTAAAACCTGTATCGAATCCGTCGCCGACATGGGGTTGAAATGTTCCGTTGCTAATTTCTTTATCCAAGAAGGAACGCACTTCATCCCTCAGAATTTGCGCCTCTTTGGGCAGTCGGGTGAAAGGAAAGTTAATTTTTGTGGTCATGGAGCGGTTGTCCTCACATAGTAGATATTTATTTCAGGATGAGGTCAGTTTTGGCCAAATGTCTTCGGGTCCGTGTTGTGCAACTAAATTTCCTAGCTGAACTGCCCACTGAGCTTCTGTGCCAAACTCATTGCGCCAAGACCACAATCTATGGGTGAATTGGTGTAGTGAATGTTCTTCCGTGAATCCTATCGCTCCGTGAATTTGATGAGCTAGGGAACACACCTTATTAGCAGCTTCCCCCACACGAATTTTCGCTGAGGCGATCTGTAGCATGTTTTCACTTCTAATATTGTTAGCGAGCACAATAGCTTCTTCTGCTGCTCCCGTTATTGCTACGGAGGCGGCATACTCTCCGGCTATGGTGGCCAAGTAGTGTTGAATGCTTTGGAATTTTGAGATTGGTCGACCAAAGGCAGGCCTTTGTTGGGAATAGTCGATGCACATGTCCAAAATCACTGAAATTGCTGCTGTCATTTGGATGGACCGCGCTAAAGCGCCAAGTAGCTTCAGGTCGTTGGGGGTAACTTCAGGATCAGGCTCCGCTACGGACAAAGGTTTAACTCCTGCTACGGAAACGTCATCTCTTGCCTCACCGGCTATGTTGGACTTGGGAAAGATAGAGCAGTCTGCTTGTTTTATTAAGATCACTTCGTAGCCTGGGTTTCCTTTCACTAGTGCTACTAAATGTTCTGCCTGCATTGCGCAGGGAACGTTTTGCACTTGCCCGGTAAGTAAGCCCTCCCGGTCGAGTTTTATTCCAGAAAGTTTTTCAAAAAACAGGAGTGACAGAGGGCCTGTTGGGGCCGCCAGATCAGCCCTACTTAGCACCCA
>CAZXQY010000122.1:0-6072 GCA_964642505.1 uncultured Gammaproteobacteria bacterium
TCGGAGTAAAGGCGGCGCACCACCGATCCAGATAAATCGCGTACAGCGAGTAGAGTAAAACGGCAGAAAGCACTAGCAAATCACCCTTGTTGAAAGACATAGTTAATAAAACTTTAGAATCCATATGAGTAATAATTAAGAAAACCCCTATAAAAGCAATAGCAATTCCGAACAATTGAACTTTGCCAAGCCTCTCCGAAAACAAAAACCATGCCAAACCAGCTGTTACGATGGGTTGCGTGGCGCTAAACACGGCGGCATTAATTACCGAAGTTAACTGGACAGACCATACTAGCAATGTGCTTCCTCCAGCGAGAAATATACCCAAATATAAAATTTCCTTTCTTTTCTGCCCAATCTCAGAAAACTGATTTCTCAATCTCGGAAAAGCAAAAGGGAAAAGGAACAGCGCAGCAATTCCCCACCTCCATAGGCTGAACTCTAGAATTCCTATCAAATTTCCGATCGTTTTCGCCACAACTATCCCACTGGTCCAAAACACCATAACGAAAACAAGCATGACGTAAGCTTTGACAGAATTCATGACGTTCTATAGACCATCGGTTTGTTCACAAAAATCCTTAAAACCAGCCTTTTAATCATGTAATATAAATAACATTCAAGCCAATAGAAGGGTACCCAATAATGATCACCAAAGGAATTAAAGAGTTATGCGCGGAGGCCGAAAAAGATATAGAAACGCTATCAGCTGCCGAGGTGATGGAAGCGGTCAAGGCACCTGGAACGAAGCTGGTCGACATAAGGGATATCAGAGAACTTTGGAGGGAAGGAGCGATACCTAAAGCAATTCATGCTCCCCGTGGGATGCTTGAATTTTGGGTGGACCCCAATAGCCCGTACCATAAAGAACATTTTGCCACGGGAGAAAAATTCATCTTCTTTTGTGCAGGCGGTATGAGATCAGCCCTAGCTACGCAAACAGTACAAAATATGGGATTAAAACCGGTAGCACATATGGCCGGCGGATACAGCGCTTGGGTGAAGATTGGCGGCCAAACTGAAGAAAAAAAGCCAAAGGTTTAAAGTTCCAAGCCCGTACCTTCGGCAAATTGGCGCATGCAAAAGTAATCCCGCCACTCAACTATTAGGCCCTCCTTCACTTTAAACGCACCAGCAACGGGTAACGCGAACGGTTTACCGTTTGGTGGATTAAAATAGTCTAACCTCTCATTCATCACAAAATTCCCGACGGCACACTGTTCTATGATTTCGATTCGTACATTCCCCGTGATCTCAAAAAATCCGGCTAACGTGCCCCTAACTCCCTCATGACCATGAACTGCCGGGAACGGCATATTTTGGTAAACACAGTCTTCCGATATAAATTGTAGGCTTTCTTCAAGATCCGAAGATAATCTATCGCAAAACTTAGTCACGATATTTTCAGCTTCCTCCGCACTTCCCATTCTATACTCCTTCCGCTAGTGTGCAATGTTAGGTTTTAGAATATACTTGCCATTCTCAACCAATTGAAAATACTGGGAGATATCAGGGTGATTGATGGGTTCCCCGCTTTCATCCTTCAGCAAATTTTGTTCCGATACATATGCGACGTAACTCGTCTCCTCGTTTTCCGCCAATAGATGGTAAAAGGGTTGATCCTTTCTCGGCCTAGCATCCTCCGGAATTGACTGCCACCATTCTTCGGTATTACTGAAAGTCGGATCTACGTCAAAAATTATCCCTCGGAAAGCATAGAATCTGTGCTTTACGACTTGGCCTATAAGGAATTTTGCGCTATTGATATTACTCATTTTTGGCTTTCAACATCGAATTCGATTCAGTTAATTTACATCTACGCCGATAGTCTAGCGCGAACTGTTACCGCCCGCAAAAATCATCGGCCCGTAACTTTTTGGGTCGCAGCCTGAAAACGGCGAACTTGCTCCTTACTGCCTCTTAAAATTTTATTGATCGTGTTTTCTGAATCTCTTGCCTCGGAATTAGAAATAGCCTGATCCATTATACGTTTGGACTCTTGTACAGCAACTGAGGAATTGGCGGCGATTTGCTCGGCCATATCGAGGGCTGCCCCTAACAGGTCACTTTGAGGATAAATCTCGTTTACCAAACCCCATTTTTTTGCGTTTGCTGCAGAAAATTTCCGGGCCGTTAAGATAAGTTCCTTGGCTCTCGCAACTCCTATCAATCTTGGAAGCGCCGCCGCCCCAACTACCAATCCGTATTCTGCGCCTGGGAAACGAAAAGTAGCAGTATCTGACGCTAAACGTATATCACATGAGACTGCTAAGGCAGCGCCACCCCCATAACAGTACCCATTAACGGCTGCTATCAAAGGCAGTGGTGAGTCAGAGAACTTGTCAATCGCCACATAAGCCGAAACTTTAGGGTTGAATTCCTGCTCCCGTTTACTCTCCTCCACCATGTCTTGCCCAGCGCAAAAAGCCGTTTCACCACTTCCCGTTAAAACTACCACTTTAATTTCCTGGTCTTTTTCCGCTCTATCCAAGGCTAGAGCTAGTTCAGAACTTAACTCAAAGTTCAGCGCATGGTGTCGCTCTGGTCGATCCATGGTCAGGAGCACAACACCTTCTCGTGCTACCTCGTGGTGTAAGACAGAAGTCATAAAAATCAAAGAGGTCCGGGCCGAACAGGATCCGAACCATCCCAGTCTTTAGCAGCGTCTTCTACTAAACTGAACAGATCAAGAAACACCTCGTTATTATCCCAAAGTTCAATGAAATGCCCTACCGTATCGACGGTATCAAAATATACTAGCGGTGCACCGCCCACTTTACATTCGAAAGCCGCTTCATGCCCCCTCGCTAAATATTCTTCGCAGGTTTTTTGATAATTTTCCGGCATCATACCGAAATGATGGACACCGCTTCTGCCCGCATCTAAGAATTCCTTATACACCGAAGGAGCATCGTTTTCACAGTATATTAATTCGATCTGAACATCCCCCGAATTACCCAACGCAAGAGATACATCAGCATTTGATTCCGCTCCTCGGTATAACTGATCCTCCAAAGGACAGTGCTCAAACATAAAGAACGGACCCACTTTTAAATTCTCCGTCCAGTATTTAAGAGCCTTCTCTATATCCCTAACTACGTAGGCTACTTGTCTAACCGTATATAAAGGTTGCGTCATTGTTTTCCTCCTCGCATGTAGACAATCTGGCGTGTCACCTATAGTGGTAACATACTAACAATTTAGTAACTCTGGTCATTTTAGTGGCAAGTCGACTAGATTGCATTCGTTTTCATCAACCCGCAAAGTCGAGGTAAAAATATGTACCAAACTGCCAAGAAACTTATTAAAGGAGAAGCCTTCGCGACTCATATAGGAGTAGAAATCGTTTCCTGCCGTAAAGATTGGGCCCACCTTAGGCTACCCTACGCTTCATTCTTGGGCGACGAACGGGTAAACGGAGGAGCCATTGCTTCATTAATAGATTTAGCTGCCACATGCGCGTTTTGGAGCCATCCTGAGGTAAACGACGGTTCTAAGGGAGCAACCATTGGTTTCAACATCAATTTCATGAAATTAGTCAAAAAAGGTGATATTTTTGCCATTGGTGTGGTAAAAAGGAGAGGTTCCAATATTTGTGTAGGTACCGCCGAAGTAGAATCGGCATTGGGTGAAAAAATAGCCTTGGCTACAATAACCTACAAATTGAACAACTAGATTGTAGTCCTTTTTTAGCAAGAAGGAGATTCCTGTGAAAAACTTTATATTAGTAACGTTTCTTTTTTCATGTCTTTTAGCAGACAGTGTTGGAGCGATGACGATTAAAGAAGCCGCTTTAGGCGAGCATCGTGGCGAAATTAATATCGCAAGAAATGTTCATAGACACCCAATCGAAACACTGACTTTTTTCGGCATAGAAAGGAACATGACTGTTTTGGAAATTTGGCCTGGGAGCCGTGGTTGGTATACCGAAATATTGGCGCCATTCCTTAAGGAGAGCGGTACTTACTACGCCGCTAATTATGATGGAAGCACAGGGCTATCCTATTTTGAGAAAGGTGCTAAAAAGTTCAAAACGAAAATCGATTCATCTCCGAAAATATATAGTAATGTGATTTTAAAGACGCTCATGCCTCCTACGAAAACAGCACCTGCACCAGCGGAATCGGTCGACTTAGTCTTGACCTTCAGAAACATCCATAATTGGGTGAATAACGGGATAGAAGAAGAAATTTTAGCAAGCGCTTATAAGATGTTGAAAAAAGATGGTGTTCTTGGCCTAGTCGCACATAGAACAAAAAATTCCGAACTTGGGCCTGAGTCCGCACAAAGCGGCTATCTAACCGAAGAGCAAGTTATTTCTCTTGTCGAGAATGTGGGTTTTCGACTTTCCGAAAAATCCGAAATAAATGGAAATCCGAACGACACCGCCGATCATCCTAAAGGAGTATGGACGTTACCACCAGTTCTAAGGTTGGGAGACAAGGACCGAGAAAAATATCTAGAGATCGGCGAGAGTGATCGAATGACTTTGAAATTTATAAAACCCTAAACTAGGGAGTCTAACGTTTCAAATACCGATTTTGAGCTAGTGCAATCTGCTCGGAGAGGCCTGAATTCTATTCCGATGCTTTTCAAGTTTACTTCTAACTTCCGAGTTTGGGGCAAATGAAATGGACTTATCGAGATCGTATAAAGCCATCTCCTTGACCCCAGCTGCTAGCCACAAAGAAACCCTTTCTACATAAATAGGGAAAGGCTCTTCCGTCAAGATAAGCTGATAACCAGAGTAGTTCAACGCCGATTCATAATCTCCCTCGTCGCCTGCGATTTGTCTCAGATTATTAAACATCCTCATAACAATGTCTGTACCCGACGCTACGGTTAGATCGCGAGGATCGACGATATGATTTCTAACGGATATTGAACTTTCACTTGAATCAAAAACACTCAACTCAAAAGGATCGATTAAACTTCCTTCTACTCGAGCGAGAAAATGCCCTGGATAATTAATTCCCTCTACTTCCATCCCGAGAAATCGCCCGACTCCCATGACAACAAGAGCCAATGATATAGGTATGCCTCGTCGGTTCCTCAGAACATAATTTAGAGAACTATTCTCTCTTCGAAAATAGTCATCTGCACCTCCAAAACCAAGATCTCGCAAATACAAAGACAAACCTTTTGCGTCAGCATCTTTCGCCTCGACTCCCGAAGCCAATCGTCCTAGTTCATCCTTTATCCAAGACTCTCTAGCCGTTTCATCAATGACTCTAGAAACCAAGATCGCACCCATCAAAGGGTCTTGCGAACCGCAAACAAAGGAGTAGAATTCATCACTTAATTTTAGATTATCCATAATGCTCAGATTAAACGTTTAGTTATTCACTTTCCACCGAATTTCTAGCTGTGTTCGAATTGTTTCTAAATGGAATGAGCACAAATACCCAGAGGAGTAACGATAAATGACAGACCTTATTAAACAGGCAAGTGAGAGCGGGTGGATAGCTGAGCACCGAAATCTTTATCAGTCTGACGGAAAGGCGGGCCATCTCTGGGACTCTTCGATAGCTGGTGGTCCAGGTCCCCTACCCACGCTGCTCTTGACCACCATCGGAAGAAAATCAGGCAAGGAGTCAGTGATGCCGCTTTTATACAGCCAAACATCGTCGGGTTACGCAATTATAGCGTCCAAGGGAGGTGCGCCCAAACACCCTGGTTGGTTTCATAATTTGAAGACGCAGGGTTCAGTCAGAGTACAAGTTGCTAACGATATTTTTGACGCTAGGACTAGGATTGCTAGTGGTGATGAACGGAGCGCTGTTTGGGACCAAATGGTAGCAATGTACGCTCCTTTTTCCGATTATCAAGTGAAAGCAGGAGCGAGAGAAATCCCAGTGGTTATACTGGAGAAAAAAATCACAGCTTAACGTCCGATATTCCTTCGCCGGGTATTCCGTCATCAAGCTGCACTCCAAAAGAGTTCAATGCCATTGAAACTAGATTGTACTGACCAACAGTAAACACAACGTCCATCATTTGTTCTTCTGAGAGATGTTCAGACATGCTAGTCCAAGTCTGATCTGAAATGAAAGCGTCGCTATGAAGCTCATC
>CAZXQY010000123.1:0-6036 GCA_964642505.1 uncultured Gammaproteobacteria bacterium
GATCGCGTTTAATTGCGGGTTGAGTAATTCTATACGTTTAATAGCTTCTTCAACGAGCTCTATTGCCGACACTTGTTTCTCCCTTACTAATTCTCCCATAGCCACTCCGTCTAGCTCATCGTACTCTTCGATTCTCATAGTTAAACCCTTCCTATTACGCCACTTATATGGCTAAGCTAGTATGATTTTTCTACATACGCAAGTATCCGGATTTGATGTCCAGCCAGAGGGATAGAGTGCTTTTGTTAATATTTCCCACGTTTATGGAAAGATCAGTGATAGATTGATCATTTACTAGATATCTAAATATTTTCGTTATACTGATATTTTTTTTATGAATAAATAATTTCGGAGAAACTCAGAATATGATTGGCATTACAGAACACAGTTTTGAGACAAAAAGGCATAAAACATACTACTTGGCGGCTGGACCAAACGATGGACCAAAAGTATTTTTTCTTCACGGCTGGCCCGAATTGTCGCTAAGTTGGCGGCATCAATTACTCTCTTTAGGAGGGCTGGGGTTTAGGGTTATTGCGCCCGATATGAGAGGGTATGGCAATTCATCTATTTACCCAGAACATTCTTTTTATGCCCTCAGAGAAGTGGTTGCCGATATGTGCGAACTGAGTTCTTCCTTCACCTGCGAACCTGCAATCTGGGTAGGACATGATTGGGGCTCGCCAGTTGTTTGGAGTATGGTGAGACACCATCCCGAAAAAGTTGCAGGTGCGGTTAGCTTATGTGTTCCAATGGGATTGGAGGAAGGACTGTCTTTGGAATTGGTAGATCGTTCCATTTATCCGAAGAAAGAATATCCGGTTGGCCAGTGGGATTATATGCTGTTTTATCAAGAAAACTTCGATTTGGCTACGGAACAAATGAATTCCGATCCTGGCGGATTGGTCAAAATGATGTTTCGTAAAGGAGACCCTTCCAGTAAAGGTACCCGGTCTAGAACTGCCAGTATTCGAGCAAATGGTGGATGGTTTGTAGATGGTAAGTTTCCGAGCCTCCCGTTAGATACCGATGTCTTATCAGCCGATGAATTCAGCATTTATAGAGAGGCATTGGAACGCAATGGATTTTTTGGGCCAAATAGTTGGTATATGAATCATGAAGCCAATTATGAATATGCAATGGAGGCAGGTGTTAGCCAAACATTGGAAAAACCGATTCTATTCGTTCATGCCGAATATGACCTTGTTTGTGAAACAGTGGACTCGGAGCTGGCTAAGCCCATGCGTGAAAGGTGCACAAATCTAACGGAAGTTATTTTACAAGCGGGACATTGGGTCGCTCAGGAAAAAGGGAGTCAGGTATCTGCGGCCTTGGTACGATGGTTGGCAGAGAAAGCGGATTACTGGCCTATCGGTCGTTAATTCTATTGTTTCGTGTAGGGACAGACGCAAAATGTCGCTAACATCGTCTTGCTACCTAAAATTTTGGATACGTCATGCTAGTATTCTTGGATTGTCTTCGTCAAGCGTTGCTTCCGACTAGGCCGAACTGCGATTTTTGGGGAAATGCCGCCGTTCGGCCTAGTCGATATCCTTACCCGCGTTAATACATCTATTAAATCGACAGAAAACTAAAAACCTTTAAGACAGCAAAGTAAAGATCACCTAAAATTTACCGGGCGTAAAAACTGCGATGACATCATTAGGGCCTTCAATAACTTTGTATCCATAGGTTTTTCCTCTCGGAATGAAGATAGCCTTTCCTGGCCCTAAAATTTCCATATTACCGTTCTTAGTGAACTCGATTTTACCTGTGAGTATATAGACTATTTCATCGTGATCAGGGTAGCTAACACTGGAATCTTCGTAACCTTCATGTAGGGTCGATACATTGAAGGACATAGAGCTAGCACCGTGCTCCTTCCGGATGACCCTCCTGCTGATAAGTGAGGTTTCTTCGTATACCTCAGATTCCTTTAGATCAACTATGTTTATGTCACTCATAACAAAAGTCCTCTTTTTATTCTGCTTCGACGGTAATCAGAGAGCTGCCATCCGGTTGGACTTCTAGACTGTCCCCGGGGTTTATCACCACGGTAGTGGTCTCAAATTCTACAACGCTCGGTCCTTTTATCACCTCTCCTGCGGCTAAGCCTTCTCCAGAAAAAATATCTGTTTTGACTTGGCTATTGATTGTGGCCATGTAGGCTAGACGGTGAGATTTAAAACTAGGCTCTTCTAGCGACATTTTATCGATTTTCCCCTCGGGCACTGGTCGGCTTCCCGTCGCGGTTAATCGCCAATGCAGACATTCAATCGGTTGGTCACGCATTGCATAAGTAAAGCGGCGCTCATGCTCCGCATGAAAATCGTCTTCTAATTTGCGTAGAAAAGCGTCGTCTACTTTACCTAACGGAAGTGGGACGGTGAGATTGTGAACTTGTCCGGGGTATCTTCCTTCTAAATGACGGGTAAAGTGAATTTCTTTTTTTGAAAAGCCATCCGATCGGAGGTGTTTTGTTCCCTCTTTTTCGAGTTCACTAAAAACGTCAGTAATCTGTTTTTGAACGCCTTGAACATTTGAGTAGCAATGCGACAGGCGCACATAGTCATGCCTCACAGGAGTAACAGCCATTCCAAAAGCGCACAACCCTCCTGCTGAGCGCGGCACCAGGACTTCTTTGATTCCAAGCATTCTAGCGAGTTCCGCCGCGTGTAGGCCTCCGGCACCTCCTCCAGCAACAAGGACATATTCACGAGGGTCTATTCCTCGCTCTATCGAAACCGCTCTTATGGCCGTAGCCATATTTGAGTTTACTATGGTAATGATACCTGCCGCCGCAGATTCTATATCAAGATCCAATGGCTTTGCTACGTACTCATCCATTGCCCGTTGAGCTAACGAAAGGTCCAGAGATCGACGTCCACCAAGGAAAGCTCCAGAAGCCATTCGTCCTACTATAAGGTTAGCATCTGTCACGGTTGGCTCTTTTCCTCCGCGGCCGTAACAAGCTGGTCCCGGTTGAGAGCCGGCACTGCGAGGACCGACTCGCAGGGAGTTTCCACTGTCAATCCAGCCGATGGAACCTCCTCCGGCTCCAACGGACAAAACTTCTACTCCATTTACACCGATGGGTTGATCCGCAACTTTTATATCACTTGACATAACCGGTTCGCCATCACGTAGTAAGCATACGTCAAAACTTGTTCCACCCATGTCGACAACAATGAGTTTGTCGGGGCTTTTCGTCCGCGCTGCATAATGGGCACCGGCAGCCGGTCCAGCAGCCGGGCCAGAAGCTACCGCATTAACTGGGCGTGACAAGAGGTCAGGAATAGCAGCACATCCTCCGTTGACTTGCATGATGAGGGGTTTTAAATATTCGTTCGCCATACCGCGATTTTGCATTTCGAGCTCAAATTCTCTGAGATATTTGCCAATGATTGGCGCGATATAGGCGCTTAGTATTGTGGAAGAGGTCCTTTCCCATTCTCTTATCTCTGGTAGGATATCGGCGGAACATAAAACGTCTAAATCAGGTATTTCGTCTTTTAATATTTCCGCAGTTCTATGTTCGTGACTAGCGTCTAGTATCGACCAAAGATAAGCAACTGCGACGGCTTTTACATTATGTTTGACGAATATTTTTGCAGCGTCCCGAACTGCCTGCTCATCGAGTTTCTTCTCAATTTCTCCAGTTGCGGTGATTCTTTCCGGTATGCCTAACCGTAGATACCGAGGAACGAAGTCCTTTGGCTTTTGTAGGTGAATATTAAAACGTTGCGGTTTCGCCCCTTTTCCTAAATGAAGGATATCTCTAAAGCCCTCCGTACATAATAGTCCGACCGCTGGGCCGGTTCGTTGTATTAAGGCATTGGTGGCCATGGTTTGTCCATGAACCAAAATATCCGTCGATGCCAATAACGTTTCTACATCGCTACCTACCGCACCAGCTACTCCTTCAAGCCCCTTCGTAATAGCAAGTAAGGGTTCATCAGGAGTGGAGTCTTCTTTGTAGACTATAAATTGACCATTGTCGCGTAGTAAAACGACGTCTGTAAATGTGCCGCCGATATCTATTCCGATTCTATCGCTCAAGTCACCTAATCTCCTTCGTTATCTTGAAAATGTTCGGCGATCGTAGGCGCTTCGATATATCTATCTTTGGCTCCCATATTTTCCTCTAACCAAGAACCGGCAGCAGGTTTGACTGGATCGATTAGGGGTCTTTCTTCTCGCCGTAATTGTTGACGTAGCTCGTCGGTTTTTTCCACGTTAATGGTTCGCTCCAGATCGTCATTAAGAACAACTCCGAATAGGTTACGTGCAGTATCTTCGCTAATGATTCTATCTCTTAGGTTTTCTCTGACGATTTCAGCGTCCCGATCGCAAGGTCGCCCCCAACCCCCGCCGCCGGAAGAATACCCAACCCAGGATTCTCCCGCCCTAACTAGCGTTTGTCCGGCTACCGAAGTGAAAGTTCGAGAGCCGTCGGAGTGTTGTATGTAAACTCCTCCGCCTTTACTCATTGTTCCGCCGTTTGTTCCATGCGGAGGATTTTTAGAAGCTTCTCCGAATCCTACTGCTTCCATATCGCCGGCAATGGGTCGGTATTTAGTTCGAGTTCCGGCACCACCTATCCATTCGCCCATTCCCATTGAGTCTGTTTCGATTTCGTTGAAATCTATTCTTAAAGGGTATAGGAGTTCTACTTCTTCCACCGATGCGCTCGTCAGACCGCCCATCCCGGCGATTGTACCGATCATAGGCCAACCGTCGGCGTCTTTGGCGGCGCCGGAGCCGCCCATACTATTAAAGAGCATGCAGCCCCATTCTTGGTCGGTTCGCTGGTCGATACCATTAAAATTAGGTAAGTGCCCCGCGTGGCAGGAACCGGCAGGAACTCTATCTGGGACCGCTTGGGCCATGGCTATGTTGATAACGTCGTGCATCGGATCGGCCGGATTAGTAGTTGCTCCGCCGACCGCAGCGGGCCATTTTGCATTACATATGGTGCCTTCTTGAGCCTCCGCACTAATGTGCTGTAGTACACCGTGGTTATGGGGAATGTCCGCGTCAATGTAGTATAAAAACGGAATAGTAGCGGTTGCCTGCATCACGGCATGTGTCGCATTGAAGGAGCCAGTCGATGGTGGGCCCCCGTCGTAAAAAACGCTTATATCGGCACCTTTTTTTGTTACTGTAGCCTTTATGGGGATGTCTACAGCGCCGTTCCCATCGGTATCTGTCCAGGTTAGTCCCTCATAAACCCCGTCAGGAATTTCCTTGAACTGCTGGGAAGCTCTGTGGTCCGCATAGTCCATCAGGCCATCACTGTAACGTTCTACTTCTTCGGTTCCGTACTCTGTACATAACTCCATTAATCCTTTGCGTGCGACGTTGCACGCACCCAGTTGAGCCCGAAGATCGCCATGTAAGGCATCGCGGTAGCGTACGTTAGCCAAGTACAATTCCACCATGTCATGGCGCTCTTTGCCTTGGTCCACAAGTTTTATGGGTGGGATGACAATACCTTCCTGAAAAATTGTACGAGCGGCCGGAACTATACTGGATGCTTCACTGGCCCCACAGTCGAGTTGATGTCCTCGTGCGACGGTCCAGAAGACGTGTTTCCTTTCAGAGAAAACAGGTTGCGCGGTTACCAAATCTGGGATATGGGTGTTCCCCCGATACGGATCGTTGACCATGTAAACGTCGCCGTCGTGAATGTCGCCTTCAAATACTCGGGTGATTTCCATCAAAACCGTTCGGATGCTGTTGCAATGAATAGGTAAACATTCTGCCATGGTGACCTGTCTGGGACCGTCTTCGTGTGCATCATAGATCATGCAGGAGTAGTCTCTCGCAAGCGCGATCACCGAAGTCCAGGCGGTCTGCTCCATCGCTAATGTCATTTCTTGTCCTATGGCTTCGAATCTATTCCTAATTACACTAAAGGTAATTGGATCAAAATCTCTTTCCAAACTATCTTGAATAACCGTTGCCATGGCATTTCCCCCTTAGGCAAATTCCTTGTTTAGCCTTCATTACCGCTATGCTTGCAAATTTCTGTCA
>CAZXQY010000124.1:0-5991 GCA_964642505.1 uncultured Gammaproteobacteria bacterium
ATTTGTTTGCGGGAGCCGTCCTTAGGGCCTTGCTTCGGTATAAAGGGTGGTGCTGCCGGTGGAGGATATTCCCAAGTAGTACCGATGGAAGATATTAACTTGCATTTTACCGGCGATTTTCATGCGATTACTACAGCTCATAATCTGTTGGCGGCACTGATCGATAATCACATTCATCATGGGAATAGTCTCGAAATCGATTCGCGAACGGTAGTTCATAAAAGGGTACTTGATATGAATGACCGAAGTCTAAGGAATATTGTGGTAGGGATGGGTGGATCGGTAAACGGGTATTTAAGAGAAGACGGTTTTGATATTACCGTGGCATCGGAGGTTATGGCAATATTTTGCTTAGCAAACTCTCTTGAAGATTTGAAGACTCGGTTGGGTAAAATTGTAGTCGGTCAAAGTCTCGGAGGTCGGCGCGCTATTTTGGCGTCTGACTTAAATGCTCATGGTGCGATGGCCGCTTTATTAAAAGATGCTATCAATCCAAACGTTGTGCAAACGTTGGAGAATAACTTAGCATTTATACATGGAGGTCCTTTTGCGAATATCGCCCACGGGTGTAATTCGCTAATTGCAACTAAGGCAGCATTAAAATTGGCTGATTACGTCGTTACAGAAGCCGGCTTTGGTGCGGATTTAGGTGCAGAAAAATTCATAGATATCAAATGTCGTATGGGGAACCTAAAACCTAAGGTTGTAGTCTTGGTGGCAACCGTAAGAGCCTTAAAATATCACGGGGGCGTTGAAATTCCTGATCTGGCGAAAGAGAATTTGTCAGCTTTAGAACGAGGTTGTGACAATTTAGAAAGGCATTTAGAAAATATCAAAAACAACTACGGGTTAAATTGTGTCGTTGCGATCAATCATTTTTCGGCAGATAGTGCTGAAGAAATTAATTTTTTAGAAGAGAAGGTGCGTTCTTTGGGCGCCGAAGTGTCTGTGGCTCGTCACTGGGCCGAGGGAGGGCGCGGGGCTGAGGATTTGGCTGAGAAAGTATTAGATGTTATGGATTCGTTTTGCGGACAACACAGCTATTTGTACGCTGATGAGATGCCTCTTTTGGAAAAGATAGAAAACGTCGCAAAAAAAGTTTATCGCGCAAAGGCAGTTTCGGCCGATAAAAAAGTGATGGAAAAAATAGCTAGACTCCAAAAAGACTACGGGCACATGCCAGTCTGTATTGCAAAGAC
The DNA here is from genome assembly GCA_964642505.1 of uncultured Gammaproteobacteria bacterium. Taxonomy (GTDB): domain Bacteria; phylum Pseudomonadota; class Gammaproteobacteria; genus TMED69. Next base: position 1,200 of record CAZXQY010000124.1, read on the forward strand.
GCAAATGTCCTTCTCTACAGATCCTAGTTTGCGAGGCGCGCCCACTGACCACGTACTAGATATTAGAGATGTCAAAGTCGCAGCGGGAGCTGGGTTTGTCGTTGTTATTGCCGGGAACATAATGACGATGCCAGGGCTGCCGAAAATCCCTTCGGCAGAGAAAATCGATGTTTCGGCAAAAGGCAGAATATCCGGGCTCTTTTAGAAGATTCTTTGGAACATGACTGACCAAACAATTCTTTTCCTCATTTTTATATGTGTATTTAGCTTTTTTTTATGGGGCAGATATCGTTACGATTTGGTGGCCTTTAGTGGCTTATTGGTCGCTTGGGCCCTTGGTCTTGTAGATGATCAGCAAGCTCTAAGCGGTTTTGGGCATCCGGCCACTGTGGTAATCGCGTTAGTTTTACTTATTTCGGCAGGACTATTTAATTCAGGGTTCGTGAGTCTTGTCGGAAAATTTCTCGCCAAGAAGGCTGGGGGTATTACTTTTCACATTTCGTTGTTCGGATTTACGGGCGCCACACTTTCAGCAGTAATGAATAATGTCGCCGCCATGGCTTTGCTGCTTCCGATAAATAAGGACGTAGGAGAGAAAAATGGTTTGAAATTGTCTGATACGCTCATGCCATTATCTTTCGCAACTATCTTAGGGGGGTTAACTACTCTGATAGGTACCCCGCCTAATGTGATTATCGCTGCACACAGGGAAGAAGTATTCGGAGAACCCTTCGGTATGTTTGATTTTCTCCCGGTCGGGGGTCTATGCGCGGTCACAGGCTTGATATTCGTAGCGACAGTTGGCTGGCGACTGATTCCTAAAAGGGAAGTTGGTCGAAATAATGTTGAAAAAATAGATTTGGCGGACTATATCGTTGAACTATTGATTCCAGAGGGATGCGCATTTATAGATGAACAGGTACGGTCTCTTTATTTAGTTGCGGAAAAGGAAGATGTTGAGGTTCTCGGGCTTATTCGAAACGGGAAGCGGTTACCAGGCTTCTCTTCGTCAGAAAAAATGCGAGAAGGGGATCTAGTACTAGTCGAAGGTCGAGCTAAGGATGTTGATCAGTTTAAGGGCAGTACTGGCATGGATCTTTTTGGAGAGAAACCAGGGCTTCATATCCTTCTCGGTGATTTAAAAATTTCCGAAGTGGTTGTTCCGAATGGATCTCGTATCCAAAATCGCAGCGCCCTGTCACTTAGAATGAAGGCAAGAAGGGGGGTGACGCTGCTTGGTATTTCAAGGTCTGGAAAACGGAGAATTAAAAATCGAGTTAGGCACGAGTGTATTCGGGCAGGTGATAAATTATTGCTACTTGGCGAGCCAAAATCTGTTCAAGACACTATTCAGTGGTTGGGTGTGATGCCGCTTGCGGAAAGAGGTTTGGCAGTTACCCGATACGAGCATGCCTGGATAACTGGCGGAATTTTTATTTTTTTTATTGTATTGGCGATAGCTGAGATAATAAGTTTAGTTCTGGCGTTATCTCTAGTAGCAGCGTTGTTTGTAGTAATCGGCGTGGTACCGTTGAGGACACTCTACAAACACATTAATTGGCCTATCATCGTATTGATAGGCAGCATGATTCCTTTGGGAGTGGCTTTACAAGAGTCAGGGGGAACGGCTTTTATAGCTGAGACTATACTTTCGTTTTGCAGCGGTTTGGAGGTCTGGGTGGTTCTATTGATATTGATGGTAGTGATTATGACTTTATCTGACATACTAAATAATACTGCAATAGCTGTGATAGGGGCACCACTTGCGGTCGAGATCGCGGATCGGCTGCAGGTTTCCCCTGATCCCTTTTTAATGGCTGTGGCTGTTTCGGCGTCGTGTGCGTTTTTGACTCCCATCGGACATCAAAACAATACGTTGATAATGGGACCGGGTGGCTACCGTTTCGGAGACTATTGGAGGATGGGTTTATTGGTTGAGATTCTTGTAGTATCCATTTCTGTCCCAATGATTTTAATTGTGTTTCCGTTACAAATTTAAATATCTTACGATAGGTGGACGCTATACTTTGTATAATAATTGTCTACTTAATAGTGGATGATTTTAAGAAAGAGGTAAGTGAATATGTTGAAGTTGCATCATGCTCCTAATTCAAGGTCCGGTCGAATAGTATGGCTATTGGAGGAATTGTCTTTGCCTTACGATCTAAATAGGATGGATTTCCATCCGAAATTTCTGAAATCTGATGAGCACAGGGCGCGACATCCGCTAGGTAGAGTACCCGTCCTAGAAGATGGAGAAACGAAGATTTACGAGTCGGGAGCTATCGTAGAATATGTTCTCAGTCGCCATGCTAATGATCGCCTGAAGCCGGAAGTTTCTAGCCGCGACTATCCTGATTATCTACAGTGGTTTCATTATTGTGAAGGGATGGTAATGCCTCCTATAAATACAATAGTCGTTCAAACCATATTACTTCCGCCTGATCGGAGAGACGAAACGGTTTTGGGTCAAGCCCAGAAACTTCTAGCGAAGGCTGTTGCTCCTGTCAATGACGGTCTGGACGGAAGGGAATTTTTGGCGAGGGATTTCTCTGGTGCGGATATAATGCTTGGTCACGCTCTGTACATGGCCAACCGCCTCAAATGTGTTGCCGACGAGTTGATAAATTTAAAGGGTTACATAGAAAGAATCTCTGACCGGCCGGCGTTTGAAAAAGCTATTAACACGTAGTTGATTTTCGACTTATGAGTTCCTTGATTACCATGACGCAATTGATGACCATGAGTAAATTGAGTCGTTGTGAAATCGAAGATGCGGTGAAGTCGGGTGAACTTGGACAACCGTTACCTCTCGGCCCATGGAGCTTCGGATGGGATGCAGAAGTGGTAAAATATTGGATATTAAGTTTAGAGGACCAGAAAAATGGGACAAGAAATTAAGTACCTATAAATCTTCATTTTAAGGAGAAGGCGGATGTCAGCTTATATAATTGCTCAAGTAAATATTAATGACCCAGAACAGTATAAAAAATATACGGCGGTAACTCCTGGTATTATAAAAAAATATGGTGGGCGATTTGTCGTGAGGGGTAGTGAAGTCAATACTTTAGAGGGGGCCCATAAGGAAGATCGATGGGTGGTGCTCGAATTCGAAGACGAAGAAGCAGCTAAATCTTTCTATTTTTCTCCGGAATACACCGAGGCTAAGGAGGTAAGGCAAGGCGCTTCTGAGGCTAAATTCGTATTGCTAAATGGGTATAACGACACAGGGCAATAACAGGCTGACTCTTTACGCTGTCCTTGATTTCGCATCGCGGTAGGCGGGAGATTCTCGCTTATCGATTAGACCAGTAGTCAGACCAGCGCTTAGTCCTCCGTCGACTATAATGTCTCTACCGTTGATGTAAGACGCCGCATCACTCGAAAGGAAATGGATAACGCTTCCGATTTCCCGCGGTGCTGCTGCTTTACCTATTTTGGAAATAAGCCAGTCAATTTGCCCGGCTGCCGTCTGAGCTTTGAAGTCAGGCAGTAAGGGTGTAGAAACAGGGCCGGGGCTAACACTATTACAGCGAATATTTTTTGAATTGAGTGTACCGGCTAACATCATGGTGTAATATACGACGCACTCTTTGCTGAAAGAGTACGCGGAATCCCCGTCCATCTTCTGGCTATCACACCACTCATTTTGTGTTGAAAAATCTTTTATGTCCAAGAGTTCTTTTATTTTGGCCAGGTTCCTTCCCCAATTATAACCTGCAATCGAGGCAACGTTTACAATAGCACCTCCGTGAATAATTTGCGGTAGTAATTTCTCAGTTAACTGATATAGTCCAAGGAAGTTTACTTTCATTACAGTAGCAGGATCTAGAGTACCAGGCACTCCTGCGATATTCAGGAGAACATCTATTCCCCGTGGTAAAGATTCGATTGCTCGGTTAATTGAAGTCGGATCAGATAGGTCGCATTCGATATGAACAGATACGTCGCCGAGAGGCTTCTTCATATCTAGCGACACAACGATTTCACCTTTTTCAATTAGGATCTCTGAGGTTGCGGCTCCGATTCCCGATGAACCTCCTGTCATGACAACCGTCTTTCTCGACATATGTTTCTCCACCAAATATAGGTTGGTTTATTTCAAGAATTTTGCAATAGACTCTAAGGCCGCCTGAGCGCACTGTTCATCTTGATCGGCAGTGGCACCACTAACTCCAATGCCGCCAATATGAATTTTAGATTTAGTCATAATGGGTAGCCCACCAGGAAAAACTACTAGCCCAGGGACATGTTCTATCCCGTGTGGTCGCTTGGAATCTTTGTAAGCAAGTTCGCCGAGCGCTCGTGTAGAGAATGGTAATCCTGCAGAACTTTTAGCTTTAAGGTGTGCGATTTGTATGCTGTGTAGATAAGAATTATCTTGCCGGCGGAACAATTTTAGATTGGCGCCGTCGTCGTAGATCGCAATGTTGACGGGCCGCCATTTATTGTCTCGAGCCATTTTTCCGCAGGTATTAGCCATTATGGTCGCCATCTCTAGAGTGAGATATGGCTTAGATTCGACGGAAAATCCGTTTGCACTCCAAAAAAGAAAAAAAACTATGAATAGTATTCTCATTGGTCAGTCCATGTTCTGGTGTTATTGGTCCTAGATTAACACGATACGGAATCCAAGTTTAGTGTATTATTTTAGGATAAAAAAAGGATATATTTTCTTGTTAAAATTGTTTTTGCTTGCCTTAATTTTTCTGACTGGGTGCGCCAGTAATAAGACTGTTGATCCTTATGGGTTGGAGGATCGCCTTAAGCTGAGTCGAGATTACCAAAAATC
>CAZXQY010000125.1:0-5479 GCA_964642505.1 uncultured Gammaproteobacteria bacterium
AACTCAGCCCGGAACTTTGGCCTGTGATTTCGGGAATCTCGGGGTTTGATGATTAACGCCGCTCCCTGAGGGCTTCCACCTTTGGCGGGCCGTAAGAGTTGCGGATTGCCGCCGGTATAAGCCATTTCGCAAACAACTCCCCTTCTTCAAATCACTGGAATTCGGGTAACAAGAGCTGACCGTCTTCCATTGGGATTTCGATGGCTAAAAGAGTGTGACCAGAAAGAAGGGCGTCTCGCTCAAATGGTTCGTCGGATAGCCAAACGCCAGTGTATTCCGCATCAGGGGGGTGCTCTCCGAATCCATCTTTAACCTCTACCAGGTCAGAGCGGAAGTACGACGTATTATCACGGAATCCGTCTTTAAAAATGGCTTTTGCGTTCTCGTTGCTGGTTATATGGAACAGTCTTACCATATTCAATCGGCCCCACTTGATTCACGTTGATGGTAATCACCATGTGGTTATCAAGCAAGACGTGATGGCAAGGCAGATGGTCTTTAGGGAAATCGATACTCCGCTGGAAGACATTAGCATCCACGGTGCCGGTATGGCCTTTGAACTTGCCGGAGATAATTTGCACCCTATCGCCCCGGCTGAATCGGTAGTGAAAACCCATAGGCTCCAACGTAGTTGATTGATAATGGGACAGGTCATGGAAGGTATTGGTTTGGCCGGTGTTGGCGCAATCAACGGTTGTCAGTTCGTCGCCTAAAGGGTCTGTATCTCCTGCTGCCTGGTGTAACTCAGCCTGGAACTTCGGAATATAATTGCGGGTATAACGGGATTCGATAATTGAGGGCGAGATTGAAATTCCTAATAGTTCTATCGGTAGTGCTTGTAGCCTTTGTACTTGCTTGTTCTAGCACATCCCTTGCACCGAATCCTACCGCTATACACGAACCAACTCCCTTACCGGCTGCTACGGCAGTACCTGAACCAAGAACGGTCCCGATTGCTACGGCAGTACCTGCACCAACTATCCTATCGGCTGCTACGGTAGTACCGACACCAACTCACGTACCTGATCCTTTATCAGTGAATATCCACCCAACATCGTGTTCGTCTCCAGAAATCGGAATTTCCAAGAAATGGGTTGAAACCCTTGAATCGGCCAATTTCACCAAATGTGTTCGGCCGTTTGGAGTCCTTATAGGGGCCGCGGATGGAATACCAGACGTTTATATAGCGCAGGCTGCAAAGATCGCAGCAGAGATTCTTGACCCAGACATGGACGGTGAACCCAATGATTCTACGGTCTTTCAGTTGGTCTCGGACTACACCACGGCATGGATACCTATGCCGACCGATAGGAATTCATGGATATCGGGGGGTGTAGAAGATGAATTGGGCCAGAAACTCGGCTCATATGGCCTTCAACTCCCTCAATGGTGGATGATTGGTGACACAGAGTTTGGGGATTTAAATCCAGACCAAGATGCAAAGGCCGTTATGGTCGAAGAGATTATCCACTTTATGACTCAGTTTGGTTACAGCCGTGCATACCCAGAGATATTCGGGGTTGAGAGCTGGAATTCATTGATTGCCAAAGAAACAAAACGTGCTTCCTGCGATTGGTGGCAACATCCGGAAAACGATTGTCCAAATAATCCTCGCCTCTATGGCGATTGTTCTGACCCTGACTGTGATGTGACCGAGTTCTACCATCAGGTTTTAGTTACGAAAGCAGGGATGGAACCGGGGTGGCTTGGTATTGGGTTTCCTACCACACCTGAAGAACTAGATCTTAAACTTTCGCCTGCACTGAAAGCAGCGATTGAGCAACCAAAATACAACCAAATCAATAAACCCCTTGTATTTTCGTATCCAGATCGTGCGGTTACTGTCCGATGAGATGCTAATTAAGTGTCAAAAGCGACTTGGTCTGTGTTTTTGAAAATTGGCCAGAAGAGAAACCCGCCAGACTGATCAGGCTATAGACAATGAGATTGCCTTCCGTTGGAGCCGAGAGGTTTCAGCGATGGGCAAGTTGCGCAGTGACGAGTTGGAGATGGTTTACAAGACCGGCATCCAGCCCACCGTTTACCTCGCCAACAAATAATGATGCCCTACCCGGCAGAGGTAATCGTAATCGACATTGACGGGCGCACCTTCTGGGTGCGCCCTGTCGGTTCATGGGTGCTGGACAGTGGAAACGTGGTGGCAGATTCGTTGGCTGTATTGCTGGGTAAATCCTCACAATGGGCCACCGGGTTCTTCTTCGGGAACGTGGAACTTAGTTTGGAACTTTGGACGGTGATCGCTGGTATATCAGGGTTTGACGATTAGTTATCGCTTAACTGTCCCTGTGGCATCATCCACCACGATAGTGCACTCTGAGGAGGATGAGTCGCTACCGACAGAGTATTTCTCATTCTCGTCAATAGTGAAAGGTCGGCGTGTGGAGTCGATAATTTTCACCGTCCCATATTCCCAAGCCCAAGAAGTCTTTGCTGTTACTACCCAGATGCCGCTCGGTTTGAATGATGCAGATTTGTTAGAAGTGAAGTTGGTGAAGTCTTTGTAAGTAACCTCCTTCCGATATGGGTGGATGTTGACACTATTCTCATATGATTCTGTCATGAAACACTCACCCCCATCTGAGGAACGTGCTATCGCAATGGCTTCGTTCTCAGTGGGATTCGCCACGGGTCCAGCGGGAGCCGCTGGTGCTTCAGGTGCTGAACTGCAACCTATTGCCAGGCCAGCGACCAACAGCATCAACGTAATGGCTATTGTGCGGACTTTCATGGCCGCATTTTACACATTTAGTTAACCGTGTAGACTACCGCCATGCGATTACTAACTGCCATATCACTAGCACTCATCGTCCTGATGGCGGTGGCCATGGGATGCGCCAGCGCAGTCCCGTCACCAACTGATACCCCACTTGCTAACTTAGCCTTTAAACTCGACGTAAAAATCGACCCCAAGAATGCTGCTGAGTTCATCCTTAACCCAACGCCATTAGGCGAAGATGGATATCCACAAGGCATGGTAGTCACCATAGAAGTTCTGCCGCAAGAGGGTTGGCGAGTTGATGATTGGGCAGGGCCGGTCTTTGATGTAACCGGTAATGTGGCGAAAATAACTATGGGATCCAGCCATACCGTAGTAGCGAGTATGAAACGCACGACACCGCCTCCCTCCACTAAGACAGGCACTTCAACTGAAGGCAGTGCTTCTTCTTTCAATAAAGGTATCGAATTTTTTGAGGCCGAGAACTGGTCGATGGCCATCGACCAATTTACACTGGCTCTCAAAGTGAATCCCCAACTTAAATATGCACATTACTTCCGGGGTAATGCTTACAATCATCTGGAGCAATATCAACGGGCCGTCCAGGACTACGATAAGGAAATCGAGCTTTACCCGAACGATGCTACTAGTTATGTAGTTCGTGCTGCTGCCTACTATAACCTGGGCCAATACGCGCTTTCTGACGCTGACGAAGCCATGGCCTGCTCTCTGGACAGCGATTGGTGCTAATGTAGCTGAAAAAGTGGCTGAACTTCTGACTACGTAACTCTACTAGACGGACGTATTAGTACAGTACACGCCTAATTTCCCAAGCCAACGGGCCTATAACAACTTATTGGTACGCACAGCGACTAACTTCAAATCCGTTATGCCTTGTGACGAGCGGGGTAGGTGGATTCGACTCCCTCACACTCCCGCCGGACCACATATAGGCACGAAATCTCTTGATTTCAGCCAATAAGAAAGCCCCCGGCTGTAGTGGCCAGGGGCTTCTTTTGGGCAAAACACCCGTTTATGGACAATCCATGGACAAAAGGGTTCTAGATTTAAAAAATCACCGAATCCTCATTAAACCGCCTGTCGGACAACTCTCCACAGAGAAAATTTGCCGGCTTTCTTTTTCCCAAAAGTCATCGCTACACCATCTTCACTGTTGTTTCTTCTAGCACTGTGATGTATTACGGCTACATCATCGTTTTCAAACAACACTTCTAAATCATCGATAGCTGTCGGGTTTCCACCAGCAGCAGTCCAATCCAACGCCTCTTGTTTATTCATATTTCTTGTCTTACCAACGAACTGAAAATCGTCGGTCAACAATTCTGCAAGTTTGCTGGAATCATTGTTGGCGAATCCTTCCTTCCATGTGTTGAACAGTTCGGAAACAGAAACCATAACGTCCTCCAATGCTGAATTGATTGGGGTCGGAGGTATATTAGCCAAGGGCGTAGTGGTTGTCTAATCATCGGACAATGGAAACGTGGTGGCCCAAGCCTTGGCGGTATCGCTAGACAAGCCTTTGGAATGGGCTGTCGGATTCTTCTTCGGGAATACTGAACTTAGTCTGGAATTGTGGAATATCGGGGTTTGACGATTAGGTCGTTTTGAAGGCTACCTTTAGATGCCGAAACTACTGCATTGCCCAGACTGCGGATAACTAGGTTATAGGAGAAAGGTCAAGAGACCTGAGTGGGGTTGCACGGACAAAAGTTGCGGGTACGAATGGGACTCTGAACCCGAACCATTGGATTCTGATGTAGAGCAGAGTTCCATGGATGCGGTCGGCGACCTGCCCAATCGAATTCTTAGGAAGGCTCTACAAGACCCTGAACGTCATTCAATATCTTCTTCGTCCCTCCTAAAATTCCGGCCCAACCTAGCCAACTCCCATCGGCAAAGAAAGCCGTCAATCCGTCTTGATACTAAACTTTAACCCAGTTGTTGACGGAATCCCTTCCTTGCTTGCCGTATGAAATTTTCTTGATGTTCGCGATGCGTACCTCCTCCTTCTTACCGGTGAATACAAGCGAATCGTTGTTCACCACCAGGGTTCCACTATCGCGCATGGCGAACATATTCTTACGGTTATCACGCCATCGGCTCTCCTCTGGCAGATACCAGACGCGGCTGTATTTGGCGATGAATTCTTTGACATCAGAATTTTTATGATCGCCAAGATCATCTGCTGAGAGCCCCGCATTTTCAGGAGAAATAGTATTTGCGTCTGAGGCGAATGGTTTGCCACAGAGAGGGCAATCTTCTCCTAAGACACCGAAGTTTCCGCAAGGGCAAAACCCATTTTCACTCATAGTATTCACTCATCAATTTAGGCATGTACGGCGAAATGTTATCAAAAACGCCTCCACTTAGTTCACACAGATAGTAACCACCAAATTGTTGTCCAGCTGGAAAATTATCAGTGAACGCTTAGGGCACAGCAGCGTGGCTATGACCTTAGACTTCTACGCCCATGCTAGTTCGGGCCTACAGCAAGCTGCGGCCCATGGATTCGACAAGGTACTAGGGGGTGCTGGCGATCAAGCTGAAATTGAAGAGATGTCCAGAGCGTGAAAACGGACCCACCCATCTGGTGCGTTAGCAAATGATTATCAAGACACAAGATAATCGTCTCTCGTCGAGTAAATGAGAGCCGATTTAGCGTCGAAAGTGGCGCGCCCGGCAGGACTCGAACCTGCAACCCCTGGGTTCGAAGCCCAGTAC
>CAZXQY010000126.1:0-5472 GCA_964642505.1 uncultured Gammaproteobacteria bacterium
TTGGATACTCATTTTAGATTAGAGCCTATTCAGGCGTCTTTTGGCGCGCGTATCCATGGGGTGCGATTGGCATCGATTTCTGACAAGATGTTCGATTACCTTTATCAATCTTGGTTGGAATATGGATTGTTGATTTTTGAAGGCCAAAACTTGACTCACCCTGAGCAAGTAAATTTTGCTCAGCGTTTCGGTCCACTTGAATTTGAATTGGCGGCTTTGAGTAACGTACATAAAGATGGGGGTTTGCGACCAGACGATGGGACAGATGATGTCATGAAGATTTTATACGGCAACATGGGCTGGCATCATGACAGTACCTACATGCCTGTTCAAGCTAAGGGGGCTGTTTTCAGTGCTGAGGTTGTGCCAACTGAAGGGGGTGCTACAGGTTTCGCCGACATGCGTGCGGCGTATGAGGCATTAGACCAAACTATGCGGACTAACTTGGGGAATCTTAGAGCTCATCATTCGCTTCATTACAGTCAGAACAAACTGGGCTTTGGCAGCCAGAAGCTAAAGGGAAGCGGAATAAATAAAAACAGCGATCTGGATGGTTATGGATTTCATGGCGGCCCGATTTCTATTCGACCATTGGTAAAAGAACATCCCGAAACAGGCCGTAAAAACCTAATTATTGGTCGACACGCCTATAATATAGTTGGACTCTCAGAAAAAGAATCTGAGGCACTCTTGGATTGGCTAAGAGACTTCTCTTGCCGCCCACCTAGGATTTATCATCATCAATGGAAAGTCGGTGACGCGGTGGTGTGGGATAATAGAAGGCTAATGCATCAGGCAACGCCTTGGCCAACTGATCAGCCTAGAGTTATGTGGCATAGCCGGATCGCCGGAGATCCGAAAACGGATTCCGCCTTGTCTGAATAGTTCCAAATTAATACGGATCGAAAAATAGCAGGACTGTACTTTATTACTTTAAGATTCAATGGTTTCCTACGCCGTAACCCAACAAAGACGAAATAGGTTCGCAGTATTCGATCAATTTTGCCTGTTCTCCAGGACTTAAAAAATCCTGCCATTCCATATCCTGTCTAATCTTTCCGTCAAAGCTGACTATCATTCTATTTCCTATAAGATGGTGAGGCGATTCTGGTTTGTTAAAAATATCGTGGTAGGGCACTCCGAGAAAATCGAAAATTCTTTCCATTTCTGGGCCCGGCCTCAAGGCAAGGTTCTCATAATAAACTGGTAAGTAACGACAGTTTTGCATCTGCGGGAAAAAATGTAAGGCTAGACTGTGGAAGCCCTTCCACATATTTGAGGCGTTTTTTAAGTCTATTTTTTTTTCGGGTGTATTTTTACGCAGAGATCTTAAGTAACCTCTGGGATCTCTTATCAGATGAATGACTTTTATTTTTTTATTTGTAATATTTTTGATAGAAAGACATCGGTTAATATCTTTTGTTCCATCTACAAAGATGCTTTTTTCATGGAAATTTAAGGCTGTCTTAGTGAATAGATCGACAGATTTTTTGAAATTCCCCCCAGCGAAAGGAAAGAGCCGCCAAGGAGCAAAGAGTTTTCTATAGTTTTCATTCAGTCGATTGATTCTTTCTATATTTTTAGTTTCTAGGTTGGGTAGCAGTGGAATAATATAATCTGATCTTGCGTGGTTGTAGGGCCGCTGAGTGGAGTAGATTAATTTCCAGAATTCGCAATCTTTTATTATGGAGCCGCATGAGCAGGACAGGTCTGTGGTCGCTCTGGTCGGCGCGGTATCGCCCAAGGAAAGGACACTAGGGTGGTTATTGAGGAGAATCGCTAGTAAAGACGCTCCATGGAAAGATGGGCAAAGAACGAAGTTGAATTCATCTATAGTATCGTTCAAGGTTTCTTTCATTGCTTCCGTCCAGTTAAGGTTGGTGAACTTGGTCCCAAGAATAAGAGTAGTTACTGTCGCATTTCAATGTAATGTTGGCGTACTGCGGCAAATTCTGCCAAATCGCCAAGGTCCAAGATTCATAATGAGCACAAAATTCGCGTATTTCCTCCTTTGACCTCGATGGTTTTTTGCCCGCTCTCTCAAAATTTTCTAAATCCTGAGACCATCTATTTTTTACTACTTGTTGAAAATCTTTTTGTTTTAGGAGGATTAAGTAGTTAAGAGAATCCCAAATTGTTATGTATTTTAAACATTCCTGTCGAGACCAACTTTTCCAGATGCCGTATTGATCATTTTGCTTTTCCCATGGTGTTTCGGGGCTACTCCTAACGAAATCAGGTCGTACGCCAATACACCAGCCTTCTAAAAAAATAAAACGTGGTCTTTCTTGGTAAACAGTCCATGTGTCTCGTCTCGATAAGTCATCATCAACCTTACTAAATCTAGGTAGCCGTACACAAGGTTTTCCGTTTTCTGCTGTTAGATTTTTTAGAACGGTTATCAGTAGTTTAGTGTCATGAGTGCCCGGCACTCCTCTTGTTTTTGATAGCGGGTGAACAGTTTCAGATATTTCTTGTCGTTTTTGTTTTGAAAAATAAAAATCGTCGAGGGACAGGACAATATGTGGGATTGTTCTATCCGTAAAGATCCGGCTGAGACTCGCACAAAGGGTAGATTTCCCCGAGCCTTGGCCGCCTGCCACGCCTACTAGGAAAGGAGAATCGTTTTTTTTACTCTGTCGTATTAGGATGTCGGTTAGTTTTGAAGAAATTTGGTTTATATCCATCATCTAAGCCTGACAGGTTATTACTAAATTAAAAGTAGATTCCATTAAGGTTTTGTTCAAAGGAGATAGGAGAAAAATAGGAAATTATAAGCATGGTGTTACGATGGTTCTATTAGGTCGCATTTTGCGGAAATACCCTAGTATGATCAAGAGTCTGTTTGGGATTATCTGCGTCCTACTAGGTTGGGTTTACGGATATCAAAATCGATTTTTTGAGTGGGAAGTAGATGCTGGCCGAAAGTAAATTGTGCCGTACGGATTTCGGAAACCACCTCTCGTTTTTTTTACTATTTGCCGTTAGAGTCTATAAGCGTAGCTTGGCCAAGTGTTGCGAGCAACTGCTCTTTTTGCGAGTGGAAAGGATTTGCCAGCTATTGCCCTTGTGGAAGGAAGGATCTACTACCAGTCGGATGGAGCTATGAAAATCCGCTGCCATGCTACAATCGAGAGCGACGTGGCTTTTTATCATGGCAGAGTGGGTCGTTTCGTTGCAGGAGAAAGAGCATATCCTCAACCCGATGGAGATTTTATGGGGGTTGGATGATTCTCAAAATCTGTGCCCCCGGTAAAGGCCTCCCGGGAACAGACTCTTGGTGATCTGTACGATTAGAAAAACTTCTGTCGGTGTTATAGGTATACAATTTCGGACTTCATACTGTAAAGAATGTAGAGAACTTCCTCCTTCTCTCGTTGCGGAACATTGTTTTTTTCTAGGGCTAGAAGAGCGTCGTCGAGGACCGCGACAAATTCGTCATTATCGATATTCATCCCTTTGTGGGCGCTAATCATGTCTTGTCCATTGTAGTTATCAGGCCCACCGGTACCTGCTATGAAAAAAGTTGCTACTTGTCTTTTGACTGTCTCCGGATCTGAATCTGCATAGCGAGGGGCTATTCTGCTATTTGCTAGGTGTATGTCGACTAAATCGTTGGATATTTTGATAATAGACTGGCTACCACCTAATCTTTGATACAGCGATTTTTGCATCGTAATTTGCTCCTTATATTCGATGATATGTTATTTAGAGTTTTAGGTTGTCATCCTGTAAGTTGGCGTAAACTGAGCGGAATGAAGACACTACTTCATCGTCTATTTGCCCATTTCGATTGAGCGTTGTTAAAACACAAAGTGTAATGTAGTGCGGGCTTACTTCAAAATATTCGCGTAGCTCTTCTCGGCTATCCGACATTCCGAACCCATCTGTCCCAAGCATAGTGAATGGACCGGGTATCCATTTCGCCAATTTTGCAGCTAAACTTTTCTGATAGTCTGTGACGGCTACGAAAATTCCTTCTTCTTCGGTAAGGCACTTGGCCAAATAAGATTTCTCTTCGGTCTTGCAATTTTTGATAGCACAACGATCATATTCTAAGGCGTTTCGATATAATTCGTTGAAACTTGTAACGCTCCAAATATCGACGCTGACCCCCAATTGTTCTAAAATTTTTTGGGCTTCCAAAGACTGCAAAACCATCGGTCCGGAAGCTAGAAGGTGAGCCTTAGCTTCGTTTTCTGTTTTTCTGCTTTTATGGTATCGATACATTCCGTTCAGTACGCCGCATGCAATTTCTTGGTCATCACTTTGTGCAGGCATTTGATAATTTTCGTTATAGACAGTGATGTAGTAAAAGATATTTTCTTGTTCCTGATACATTCTTTTCAAACCATCGTGAATTATTATTGCAAGTTCGAAATTGAAGGCTGGATCGTAACTCTTAAGGTTCGGAAGGGTCTCAGCAAACACCTGAGAATGCCCGTCTTGGTGTTGTAATCCTTCACCATTTAAAGTAGTTCGACCAGCGGTACCGCCTATCAAAAAACCTCTGCACATCATATCACCGCAAGCCCAGATCATATCGCCTACTCTTTGAAAACCGAACATTGAGTAAAAAAAGTAGAATGGAATCGTGGGAACGGAATGAACAGCATATGCTGTGCCAGCTGCTAAAAAGGAAGCGATAGCACCCGTTTCACAAATTCCCTCTTGAAGAATTTGGCCATCTGTAGCTTCTCTATAGGTCAGTAAAGAATTGGCGTCAGTAGATTGATAATTTTGACCTTCGGTTGAGTATATTCCAGCCGTTTTGAATAAACTTTCTAATCCGAAAGTACGTGCTTCGTCAGGGACAATAGGGACAATGTATTTTCCCACTGATTGATCTTTCAACAAGTAATTGACTGCTCGAACAGCGCCTGTTGTCGTTGAAGTTTGACGAGTTTGAGATCCGTTTGAAAGCTCTTGGAAGATCGTAGTGGGTGGGATGTTTAAAGATATACAGTCGTTTTCCCTTTTTGGAAGAAAGCCGCCTAAAAGTTCTCTTCTAGACTTCAAGTAAGTTATTTCCTCACTTTCAGGAGTCGGCGAGTAGAAATCAGCCCGTTCTATCTCCTTTTCCGATAACGGTATGTCAAATTCCTTTGCGTAATGTATACGAGCTTCTCTCTTAAGATTTTTCTTTTGGTGAGCTGTGTTTAAACCTTGAACCTGATCTAGTCCTTCCCCTTTTACTGTTTTCACAAGTATAGCCGTCGGTCTTCCTTTGGTTTGTACGGCCGTCTTAAAAGCGGCATAAATTTTTTCCGGGTCATGACCACCGCGCCGGATTTTTTGTATTTCTTCATCGGTTAATGAACTCATTATTCTTTCAAGATCAGGATTGTCTTGAATCCAGTGTTCTCTTTGGATGCTCCCTGACGACGTCGAATACCATTGATAGTCTCCGTCTAGTGTTTGTTCCATTCGCGCTTTGAGTGCACCTCGGTCGTCGATAGCAAGCAAATCATC
>CAZXQY010000127.1:0-5402 GCA_964642505.1 uncultured Gammaproteobacteria bacterium
CAAACCTTCTTTTTCGTATGAACACGCCATCTCACATTGCAAACAACCGGTGCATTTCTCCGGTTCTAGTTGTAATGACCTCAGCATATCTTTCGCTCCTAATATCCTAAACAAAAATGGAAGCCTTTCCTACTGAGCCTCCCTCAACGACCATGCCTCACAGGGCAACAGATCCAGAAACAAAGGTCCATCTTTGTGACGTTCCAACAAAATCGGTTAAAATGGCCACCAATCAGATTTCAAACGCTTTGTCTCGTGAAGTAGACTAGCGATTAATGAAGAAAAAAACCATAATCAACTTCTATTAATTTGAACGAATGCTTCTCATTCTCATTGAAAGAAGGCCATAACTAAACACGTACTAAAAATGAAACCTAATCCATTGAAATTTTGTCCCACCCTAATTTGCTTTCTATTAGGAATAATTTACTGTCAAACATTGCTCGCGTCGGATGAAATACTAATCGCCTACGCTGGCAAAACAAATACTGAAGCTCACAAAGGCGTAGAGCTTGGGATAGAAGAAGCTAATACACAAGGGAAATTTTTAGGGCTTTCTTTTCGTCTCGTCGAAAACCCCAGTCCGTTACAAAGCCGAGTACTAGGCGGGTTTAAAGCGATAGTCTCTGACGGTGACATCGGGATACTCAGACGCTTATCCTCCGAATATCCTAGCTTACCGCTATTTAACTTGTCTGAGCGGTCAGAAACGATCAGACGAGAATGCTACGATAATCTCTTACATGTCATAGCGAGCGAAGAAATGTTAGATGACGCAATAGTTCGATGGAGACGAATGACACCATCCTCAAAACAATCGGCTATCGGGTGGCACCACGGGCTTAAAAAATATGCAGCGGCGCAACTAAACAAACGATATCAAGAACGCTTTGGTGAACCAATGAGTGAAATCGCTTGGGCCGGATGGGCCAGCATCAAAATCGTCTCAGACACGATCGTTCGGCTATCTCCAACAGCTGACTTGCTCTATGCCATCAAAAACGACCTTAATTTTGATGGTCAAAAAGGCGTCGGGCTAAGTTTCCGAGAAACCGGCCAGTTGAGACAACCTGTCTTGATAATAGACGACGACAAAGTTATCGGTGAAATTCCTGTACCGGGCCCCGATTCTAAAAACAAATTGGACGATCTCGGTACCGTTGACTGCTACAAATAAATTCAAAAATTAGCCTCCAGTAAGGAAAATACAATGGGTAAGCTTAATCATTTCTTCATCTTACTAACGATGACTTTTTGTTGCTTTGCGGCGACTGATCGTATTTTCGTCTCCAACGAGCACGACAACTCTGTAAGTGTCATAGACATTAAAACTAAAAAGGTCATAGAGACCATCACCATTGGAACCAGACCAAGAGGAATCGGTATATCGCCAGACAAAGAGGAAATTTATGTAGCGGTCAGCGGTGAAAATCGCATTGCGGTAATAGATACTAAAACGTTAAGCGTAAAACGTTCTTTTGGCAGTGGCAATGACCCAGAAGCTTTTGCAGTCCATCCTAATGGCAATCTGTATATATCAAACGAAGAAGATGCGAAAGCATCTGTATATGATCCCTTAAATGGAGCGCTTTTGGCGGAAATTGAAGTAGGCATAGAGCCAGAGGGAGTTGCAATTTCGCCGGATGGGAAAAGGGTCATAGTAACAAGTGAATCTACCAATATGCTGCACCTTATCGAAGTCCCTAGCCATAAAATTCTGCAAAATATTTTAGTGGGCGCGAGACCAAGATCGGCTTGTTTCAGTCCGAATGGGAAATTAGCCTACGCCACCTCAGAAATTAGTGGGGAAGTGAAGAAAATTGAAGTATCTTCCGGGAAAATTTTGAACAAAAATTCTCTCACTAATAACAGTGCTAAACCTAAGGACGTGTTAACCAGTTTGGACGGTAGTCTTCTCTATATCGCGGGCGGCCGAGCTAATAAGGTATTTGTATTAAACGCAGAGAGCCTCGAAACGATAAAAGTCATACCAGTTGGCAAAAGAGTCTGGGGTCTCGCGTTAAGCCGCGATGGAAAGACTTTATACTCTACTGATGGCGTAGATAACCAAGTATCAGTTATAGATACGGTTTCCAATAGTAGGATTACGACGATTGAGGTGGGTAAATTTCCTTGGGGCATAGTAATCGACGACTGAGCATCGGCCAATCACATCGATACTTTCATGCCAAACCAAATTCCACGAGGAGAACCTGGCGACAAAAAGCGCTCTCTGTTACTTGTAATCGAGGGAATAACACTTCTAGGATCTTCTCCAACCACACCAAAGCTCTCGTAGTCGCTATCGAGTATATTATCGATCTTCAAGTAAAACAAAGCCATGTCATTGATCTGATAATGAGCTGTCATATCAAGCAAAAAATAGTCACCGAGTCTCTGCAACTGGTTGGACTCGTCACCTCTTAAAAACTGCTCAGAAATATAACTCAAGTGCTTAGTCACCGTGAATTTGTCAGTGATCCTGAGTTGTGATTTTATTCTTAATTGATGTTTAGGGAGACTAGGTAAATATCTACCTTTCGATACCGTCAATTCACCGTTAAGATCGGAAAATGGATGATTTGGACTGAGCACCTTAAAGTTATCATCGAATGTAGCCTTCAAAAAATTATACTTCAGTCCTAAATCCAATCGGTGGAAAGAGCTATAAAGCTGCAAATCTAGACCTTCTCTTATAGTTCGCTTTACGTTCGCAAAAAGACCGGCGCTTCGTCCCGTAGATTGGAAAATTATGTCGTTGTGATTTGTGTGATAGTGATAGCTTATATCGGCTTCTAACGCCTCCCAATTAGCACGAGTTCCCACTTCAAAACCCTTAGCTACGACCTGCTTTAGAGGTGGATCGGCAACAAATGCGTTTGGCAACCGACACTCAAAATCTACGTCATCTGGATTCCCTCCATTTCGAACCGCAATATTTTGAGCTATCTGAAATACGCCTTCATTACATGAGAGTTCGATCGGCGTAGGTATGCGAGATGACTCTCCGTAATTTCCATATAAAAACAAATTTTCTACTAGCTCGTAACTCGCACCTAAAGAAAGGTTTAACCTATCAAATTGATGTTCTCCGTTGAGCTCTGGTCGCTCGTTGGATTTATCGGAGATCTCTATATCGGAGTAAAAATATTTAAACCCAGCAGAAAATAAAAATCTCTCAGTCAGATTAAAAATATTGTTCAAATAGAAATCCCAAACTTTCGTCCTGGTAGCAACAGAAGTGTTTTCCTCATCCAAAAACGTTCCCAATCCCAAACCTCGCGTACTTCGACTAATCGGGTTTATTAGAGATAGTTCCGTAACCGAATTAAACTTCGCAAGACCCTCGTTATAAGCGATTCCGCTCGTCAATGAATTTTCAATGCCAAATACTGTCCTGGCCATGGCTAAGTTAGCAATCAACCCGTAAGATTCTTGATCGCGGTCGGAACTGTTATTGATTGCCGAATCACTCAGCAATCCCGTTCCGGACAGCTCGTCATTTTCTACTTCTGTCACATCGAAAAGAATACCATTACTCACTCTATTTAAGGCTGCCTGTAATTCCGTCGTTGTGTTGACAGCAAGTATATTAGTGCCTCCACAGATATCATTTTCAGTTATTCCATTTAATCTGTGTACGTCCGGCCGTAACCCTTCCAAAAGACTATTGCTTGCGTTCAAATCGCACACAGTAAATTCGGAAGCATCCCCGTTAAAAGAATCAGTTTTTGTCTTTCTGTAAAACGCATCTACACCAACATCTATTTCCTCAGAGAATAAAAAATCTAAGCCAAACACTACAAAATCGGACACATTTAGCGTTAAATCCGGAGCCGTGAAAACCGCGTCACGATCTTTGTCTAATATCTCCTGAGGCACGGTTCCATTCCCAGCAAGATCACTATTCCCATATAAATAAAATAAATCGCCTGACAGCAATTCCCCTCGGTAAGAAAAAGCTGTAACAATAGTATGGAGGTCGGATTCAGAGAGATCTCTCCATCCATCTTCTTCTTTATACCCCAAATTTACGTAATAACCGAACGTGCCGTTGTTGAGGCCACGTTCTATGTTCACGGTATGACGACCCCAAGATCCCGTACTTAAACTTATAGTCGACCCTGGCGAACTGAAACCGTTTTTCAGCTCCATATTTAAAGCCCCCCCTAGAGAATTTAAACCATACAAAGGGGTTGCACCCGAAATAAACGTTATACGTGCAATCGCGTCGATTGGAATCATATCCCAATTGATTTCATGGCCTAAGGGCTCGTTCAGCCGACTGCTCTCTAAAAATACAGAAATACCTTGCGCAACCCCCAACAATGGTGACGCCTTGTATCCTCGGAAAGACAAATCTTTTTGAAATGGATTACCTTGAACATCACTCAGATGGACGCCTGACAGGGAGGAACCCAGAATCGAAGTCAAATCGGAAGCCCTATCCAATTCAAGTTCCGTCCCTAAAATCGATTGCGCTTTGAACGGAGCATGAGTAATGTCCAGGGACTTAAAAGCTCCAGGCACGGACCCTATTACAGTGACTTCTTCTACAGACGCTGGTTCTATGCAATAAACCTGTTGACCAAAAATAATCGCTGTTAAGCCATTGAAAATCAACCCAATCCAAGCAATCTTTAAAAAACTTTTTACCGATCTCAGAATGTTATGTTTTCCTCACAGAACTAAACCACACGATTTAATTGTTCCTATTGTACGTTTCAATCTGATCAGCCGTCGCTTCTCGTTGGAACTTTTCCTTCCATTCCGAATAAGGCATACCATAGATTATTTCTCGAGCACTTTCGTACTCTATCGAAAATCCTTTTTTTTCCGCCTCGGCTAAATACCACTTAGATATGCAGTTTCTGCAGAATCCGGCTAAATTCATCAAATCTATATTTTGCACATCGCTATTTTCTCTCAGGAAATTCACCAGATATCTAAACGTCGCCGCCTCTATTTCTACTCGAATCTTCTCTTCCACTTCTTATTACCTCACAGATAAAAAACTAAAACTCCCAAAAGCCGTTTCCCGCAGAGCCGCAAATGTTTCATACCCTACGTCCCATAACATGTCATGCCCAAACCTATTCGTCTAGCAACTTTTCAGGCATTATCACACATACTCCTCGAGACCTGATAAATCGTAAAACATTCCAGCTTATCTAGTGTCGTATTGCCTAAACCAATTCTATTCCTAGTTAGTAACTCCCAGCCACCTAAAAAGTTCGACCTCAACCGAAGACAAATTATCAAGAACGGCCGTTTTACTCAAGCTATCACATACCAACATTCCGATTGTCTTAATCGCTTTTAGATCACGCCATTTGTTATAGGGTTTGATATCGAGTAATAGATCAGTTAACTCCTTGCCCAGACGCACCTTAACCTCTTTC
>CAZXQY010000128.1:0-5347 GCA_964642505.1 uncultured Gammaproteobacteria bacterium
TTACTACCTTTGCCTCTAACCTTGCTAGAATTAAGACGGCTGCTTCGATCGCAGTTAAAAACGACCGCCAGCCTGTATTGGTTGGGCGAAGCCTTAAACGTATTTTGAGTGTTGCGAGAGAGGCTACCTACGGTAGAGAATTACCAGAATTCGTGAGTGAGCAAGATGCATCGTATTTACCGCCTGATAAAGTTTTGCTTATTTGTACAGGTTCTCAAGGCGAAACGAGGGGGGCGATGGCAAGAATTGCTGATGGTTCCCACCCCCATATTTCTTTGGAATCTGGGGACCTAGCGATATTTTCATCAAAGATTATTCCAGGGAACGAAAGACCCATCTCCCGCTTACACAACCAGTTGATAAATTTAGGTGTCGAGGTGATTACTGAGAAGGAGAAATTTGTGCATGTCTCAGGACACCCTTCTAGGAGCGAGTTAGCACGGATGTACAGCTGGGTCCGGCCTACTGTTGCGGTGCCGGTACATGGGGAGCGTAGACATATCCACGAGCATGTGAAGTTTACACGCTCGCTGCAAATTTCAGAGTCTGTCGAAGCAACGAATGGTGGGTTAGTGAGACTTGCTCCTGGGCCGGCTAAAGTTGTCGATCACGTTTGTAGTGGTTACCTTGCCGCTGATGGCAATCGGGTTGTTGACGTGAAAAGCGATTTTTTTCGTGAACGTCGCCGGTTAATGTTTAATGGGATGGTGAATGTGGTTCTCGTACTAAACAATCATAATGCACTCGCTTCTTTGCCAAAGGTAAGTAGCAGGGGCGTGTTTACTGATGACGCAGTTTCTTTTGAGGAATCCTTGGAGAAGAAGGTTGTGTTAGCCCTTAAATCTTTACCTCGGAATTCGTGGGCTGATTCTGACCGTCTTCGAGAAGTCGCAAGAGTAACCGTGCGGAGAGAAATTCGTCAGAGCCATAATATTAAACCTGATATTTTTGTTAATGTAGTTCAGCTTACTGATCTCTGATTAAATTCACACGTTTCAGAATTGTTAAGACTGTTTTCATTAGATAGACGAAAAAAGGCTCTGTTCAGGGTTTTTAGAACACTTTATTAACGGGGAGGCGTAATGTTAGAGCGTCTAAATCATGTTGCTATTGCCGTGCCAGATTTAAATTTAGCTGGAACATTGTATCGCGATACGCTCGGTGCAAAGGTATCAGAGGTAGTTGAACTTCCTGCACATGGAGTTTCAGTGCTATTTGTTGAACTCAATAACAGTAAGCTTGAACTTCTTCATCCTCTAGGAACAATGTCTCCTATTTCTAAATTTCTTGAAGACAATCCCGGGGGGGGAATCCATCACATTTGTTATGACGTTGAAGATATTGTTTCATCCCTCAATTATTTGAAACAAAAAGGGATGCGAGTTTTGGGTGATGGACGACCGAAAGAAGGAGCTCATGGAAAACCTGTAGTGTTTTTGCACCCTAAGGATTTTTGCGGAACTTTAATAGAACTTGAGCAGATTTGAATATAACGGAAATCGGTATATGTGATGGATGACGCAACAACAGCCATTTTCTTCGCCATAACATGGTGGTTGATTTTTTTTATTACACTTCCATTTGGAATCCGGCGTTTGGAAAAACCCGAGTTAGGCATGGAGGTCGGTGCTCCGGAAAAGCCGAGAATTTGGACAAAAGTTGCCGTTACGACCTTGATTACTGCAGTTGTTACGGCTTTACTGAAAATAAGTATGGATAGCGGAATTATTTCACTGCAGGACGTCGTAAACTCGTGAGTATCCGGCACTGTTGGTGGGCCTGAAGAAAAGAAAAAACATGCGTCTATCGGAATACTTTATACCAACTCTAAAAGAGAATCCGAGTGAAGCTCACATCGCCTCGCATCGACTCATGTTGCGAGCCGGCATGATAAGACAATCGAGCGCAGGTATTTATTCTTGGTTGCCCCTCGGGGAGCGGGTGCTTCGAAACATTTCTACGCTCGTTAGGCACGAACAGGATGCTGCCGGAGCACAGGAAATGCTGATGCCAACCATCCAACCGGCAGATATTTGGAGGGAGAGTGGTCGTTATGACGCTTATGGTCCAGAAATGCTTCGAATACGCGACCGCCATGATCGAGATATGTTGTATGGACCTACAAATGAGGAACAAATTACTGAGATAATAAGGGCCTGCATCAAAAGTTACCGTGACCTTCCAAAACTGCTTTATCATATACAGTGGAAATTTCGGGATGAAGTTAGGCCTCGCTTTGGGGTTATGCGGGGGCGAGAGTTCCTAATGAAAGACTGTTACTCATTTGATTTTAGTCCTGAAGCAGCACGCAACTCTTATAACAAGATGTTTGTGGCCTATTTGCGAACCTTCGCGAAGATGGGTCTGCAAGCAGTTCCTATGAAAGCGAAGTCGGGCCCAATTGGCGGGGACATGAGTCATGAATTTATAATCATGGCGGATACAGGAGAAAGTCAAGTATATTGTCACAAAAACTACTTGAATTACAATATCTTAGAGAACGATATTAACTATAAAGATGATCTTGAAGAGATTGTGTCCCAGTGGACTGAACTGTACGCAGCAACGGACGAGCAACACGAACAAGATGAGTTTGAGAAGGTTGTTCCAGAAGATAAAAGATGTGAGGCAAGAGGCATAGAGGTTGGGCATATTTTTTACTTTGGCACAAAGTATTCGGATGCCATGGGTGCATCGGTTTCAGGTCCGGACGGAGAGGCTGTAAAAGTGGAAATGGGCTCCTATGGGATAGGAGTATCTCGCCTTGTGGGAGCCGTCATCGAGGCTAATCACGATGACAATGGCATCATATGGCCGGAATCCGTATCGCCTTTTAAGGTGGGTCTAATCAATCTTAAGCCCGATGACCACCAGTGCCACGCATTAGGGGCAGATTTATATGACAAACTGAAGACGAACAAAATCAGCGCGCTTTACGAAGATAGAGAGGGTCGAGCAGGAGTGAAGTTTGCCAATATGGACCTAATAGGTTTGCCGTGGCAGATAATAGTTGGTCCACGAGGAGCCAAAAAAGAGAGGGTGGAACTTAAGTCTAGAAAGACTGGACAAAGTGAGGAACTGTCGGTCGATGCCGCTATAACACGCTTGACCTCCTAAGCTGAGATTTGGAAGGTACTAGGGTATACGAGGTGTATTTTATTTTGGACACCCTAAAAGGAATGCCTAACCACAAACCTCTAGGTGGGAACGCCATTTCAATTTTTCACCGTATTTATATTCAGTTAGATCATGTGCCTTGTTGCAATAATCTGCTTGCGGTTGCGAAATATTTTTGAGAGGAGTTTTACTTGGCGTTAAAGTTTGCGACCTTTGAAATCATGGTTGCCTGGCGTTATTTGCGTGCTCGCCGGCGTGAGGGGTTTATATCTGTAATTGCGTGGTTCTCATTAATTGGAATTGCACTTGGTGTCGCCACGCTCATTATTGTTCTATCGGTGATGAATGGATTTCGCCAAGAATTGCTTGATCGCATTCTTGGCATGAATGGACATATCACGGTACAGTCAACTGTGACCCCCGAAGGCATTTCTGAATATGAGGAGATATTACCGAAATTTCAGAAAGCCGAAGGCGTAAAAAGGGTAGTTCCTTTGATTGAAGGCCAGGTGATGGCTACCTCTAACGGAAAAGCCCGAGGAACAATTGTTCGCGGTATTAGTAAAAAAGAACTTAGTAGCTACCGAATTGTTGCCGAAAATATTGTGTCGGGAACCCTTGATCATTTTCAAAATGAGGCAGGAATCATTTTGGGTGAAAGGTTGGCGAAAGCGTTACAAGTAAACGTTGGTGATAGTGTTACCCTTCTTTCTCCTAGGGGTCGAAGTACCGTGTTGGGGACAGTGCCGCGCAGTCGGGCTTATCCAATTGTAGCTTTATTTAATGTCGGAATGTTTGAATACGATTCTAGTATCGCGTTCATGCCGATAGATCAGGCTCAGCTATTTTTCATGTTGCCTGACAGGGTAAGTAAATTAAAGATATTTGTGGGTGACCCAGACGAGGTAACAGCTGTTAAACAGATTCTTAGGGGTCTTATTCAGGGTCAAATCGGTGTCATTACCTGGAAAGAATCACATTCTCATTTTTTCAATGCGTTGCAAGTCGAACGTAATGTCATGTTCCTGATTCTGACATTAATCATTTTAGTCGCAGCATTTAATATTATTTCTAGCCTCATCATGTTGGTTAACGACAAAAGTAAAAGTATTGCCATTATGCGGACTATTGGTGCTACCCGCAGCAGCATTATGCGCATTTTCTTGCTGACAGGTTCAGCTGTGGGAGTGATAGGCACTTTGGCGGGCGTCGCCTTGGGTTTAGGGTTTGCAATGAATATAGATGCGATTCGGCGGGCCTTAGAGCGACTATCTGGCACGGAGCTTTGGTCTCCTGAAATTCGTTTTCTTTCAGAACTTCCAGCAATCGTTGATATGGGGGAAGTGACGACGGTAATAGTGATGAGCTTGGGATTAACCCTAATTGCGACAATTTATCCGTCATGGCGCGCGGCACGTATCGATCCTGTAGAAGCGCTGAGATATGAATGAATTTTGCACCACTGTATTGGAATTGCGGAACGTGGAGCGCTTTTTTCGTCAAGGGGGGAAGAGAGTTAAAGTTTTGCGTGGCGCGTCGGTTAATGTCGAACCTGGAGAGGCCGTTGGGTTAACCGGTCCATCAGGATCGGGAAAATCGACGATGCTGCATGTCGCTGGTCTGCTCGAAAAGCCCGACGCGGGAGAGGTTTTAATAAGCGGAAAAGAGAGTTCGGATCTTGATGATAATGATCGAACCTTTTTACGTCGCAATCATTTGGGTTTTGTTTATCAATTTCATCACCTTCTACCGGAGTTCTCTGCTTTGGAGAATGTCATGATTCCGCAAATTCTTTCGCATTCAGAGCGCGGCGTTGCTCGAAGTCGAGCTACGGAATTATTGAATAGGGTTGGACTAGGTGACCGCTTGCTTCACCGACCGGGTCAACTTTCAGGTGGCGAACAACAACGGGTGGCGATTGCTCGTGCATTGGCAAACAGGCCGAAGTTGTTACTTGCCGATGAACCGACTGGAAATCTTGATTTCGATACAGCGTTTGAGATTATAGATTTAGTTTTAAAGTTTGTCTTTGAGGATGGTTTAGCGACAATTATCGCGACTCATAATCCACAGATCGCAGACCGACTTTCTCGTACTCTGATTTTACGTGACGGCCGAATTACATGACCCATTACATGTAGTTGCCTTTGAAAGAGAGCAATTCTAATACAGTCGGTCGCGATAGGAGTCGTTTATTAAGCCTTCAGCCCTGTCAGCTTCGCTGTCGCTT
>CAZXQY010000129.1:0-5139 GCA_964642505.1 uncultured Gammaproteobacteria bacterium
GCTTACTAAATCGACACCTCACAAAATTCCTTGAATGTTTTTTTAGGTTTTTACAGAAATTTGGAATATTAATCGGGATAAAAGATTCAATCGTTTCTAAAGCTATGATTTAATTACATAAAAGGGAAAACTGTTGGACCTTGCTGACAGACAAATAAGGGTGGTTACCTGCAAAACCCATAAAAAAACCCGGGCATCTCGCGATACCCGGGTTCATGTGAAGGAGACTATTTACTATAGTCTGGAGTCGTACGAAGTTACTTCAACAGTGCTAAAACAGTCTGAGGAAGTGCATTCGCTTGCGCTAACATCGCAGTACCCGCTTGCTGGATAATCTGCGTACGCGCCAATTGAGAGGTTTCCTGACCGTAATCAGCATCTTCAACTCTGCTTCTAGAAGCTTCAGCGTTCAAAGAAACATTAGCCAAATTATCAATGGCATAACCTAACCGGTTAACCGTCGAACCAAACGTCGCTCGTTGAGCATTTACGTTATTGATCGAACTGGTGAGTCCTGTTAGAGCCGTCTCAGCAGCTGATTCAGTCTTGATATTCCAGTAATTAATCGCTTGACCATATACTCCACCGGAAGAATCAGTTTTGAAATCACCAAAAGACATCGTCACCGTTTGCTTAGAATTTGCACCGATTTGGTAAGTCACATGATCTGGGTCTTGTATACCAAACCACTGGCTGTCAGTACCAGCTGAGCTTAAGGTAACAGCAGATCCGCCTGAAGACGCAGATAATTGAAAGTCGTTTGTAGTGGCACCCACAACAAAATACTCATTACCATGTGTTAGACCACCGAGAACTGCTCCGCCTCCGTGCTGATAGGTCAATTTTTGGCCATTGGACCAACCGTGAGCGGTTTTTGTAATTTTGTCGTTGGATGTGGAGACAGATGATGCCAATATTTCCCCGGTATTTCTAAGTGAGGGCGTGGTATCAACCGATCCATCGAGTACATTTCGACCATTCCATTGGGTATTCTCAGCCACTCGGTCAACTTCGAGCATCAAAGCCTGAAATTCAGTGTCAAGAGCCGTTCTGTCATTGGCAGTATTGGTACCGTTCAGCGATTGAACAGACAATTCCCGCATACGCTGTAGCATATTTGAGATTTCAATAGTTGCTCCGTCAGCAGTTTGTACCATAGAGGTCGCATCTTGAGCGTTTCTGACAGCCTGGTTAAGGCCTTTAATTTGAGCAGTCATCCGAGAAGCGATAGCCATTCCAGCTGCATCATCAGCAGCCGTATTGATTCGCTTACCCGTTGAAAGCCGTGTCATCGCAGTGGACATTTCCACTTCATTCTTTCGCAACGCACTTTGCGTCACTAAAGAATTTACGTTGGTATTAATCGCAGTCATAATATAATTCCTCTGTAATCAAATAGTTATATTGATTACAGCGCAGGAATCGGTTACATCACTGCTCGGCATCGAAACCCCGGACCACCATCCCTAGTGACCCGTTGTCAGGTTCCAACTATCCGACTTTCAATCTATAACATTGAAAGTTGAATCGCATCGATCTGCCTCTCACGAGGCTATCAACACTTTGTTCTCAATGGAGAATTCGATCTTACGAATCGTCGCTGATGAGACACCCATTCCGCACTGTCACTAGTTATATCGACAACAATTACAATAACTTTAGAACTCTTATATTCATTTTCAGTATATATTAATAAGTCATACTTGCACTTGTGGCTGTCTCCCGTGAAATACCCAGTGCCCTAATTGTGCTAAGCTCATCAGACAGCTGATTTTGGGCCTAATTGGTGAGGTTAGAGGGAGCAATCATGACGACACTCAAGGTTAACGGTACGACAATCGAGGTTCAGGCCGATAAGAAAATGCCCTTATTATGGGTGTTGAGGGAAAAGCTAGGTCTTAATGGCACAAAATTCGGATGCGGTATCGCCCAATGTCGGGCTTGTACGGTCCTAATCAATGGAGAGGCTGTCCCCTCTTGCCAACTACCGCTCGAAGCTGCTTCCGACGCTGACATCACCACCATCGAGGGGTTAGGCAAAGAGAAACTGCACAGTGTGCAGCAAGTCTGGATAGAAAATAGCGTGCCTCAATGCGGTTATTGCCAATCAGGGATGATCTTGGCGTGTGTCGCCTTGCTCCGGAAGAATCCGAACCCGACCGATGCCGATATCGATGAACACATCGGAAATCTTTGTCGGTGTGGTACTTATCCGAAAATCCGGGAAGCCATCCATCAGGCTGCCAAGTTAGCACGGAGTGAAAAAGCGTGACTCGCTTAATGAATCAAAGTCGTCGCGCGTTCCTAACCTTTGCGACGGTTTCCGCTGGCAGTGTCGCTTTCAATTTGACACTGAGTCCGTGGGTAAAGGCCGCTCTCAAGGAGGAATCCTTTGAAATCACATCTTGGCTAGTCATCCACCCGGATAATCGGGTCACGGTCAGGATCCCCCAAAGTGAAATCGGTCAAGGAATTACGACAGCTTTAACCCAGGTCATAGCCGATGAAGTCAACCTCGAATTTGAACTCACCGACTGGGAGTTTTATGACCCTCTCGTCAACTACCACAAGAATAATGTATACGTCCATACCTCGACGCTAGGCAGCATTGGAATGAAAATGCTCTATCAACCGATGCGTACAGCTGGAGCCCAGGTGCGCACGATGCTCATGAATGCTGCCGCTGAAAGATGGAACATCGATGCCAGAAAACTACTGTTGGAGAACCACCAAGTCGTCAACGCCTCGAGTTCGACGGCGATAGGCTTTAGCGAATTAGCCCATATTGCCTCAACCAAAACCATCCCCACTACCTCTGAATTGGTCAGTCTGCCGAAAAGGACTCGCCGATATGTCGGAAAACGAATACCTAGAACGGATGCTTACGACAAATCGACTGGGAAAGCGGTCTATGGCATTGATATCCAGTTGCCGGGCATGAAATACGCGGCCATTAAACAATCACCAGTCTTCGGGGGTGCTCTGAAGTCTTTTGACGAACAGGTTATCAAGAACTTCCCAGGTTTTCAGCGTGCCGTGCGCATTGAAGGAGGCCCGACCGGTTATACGGTGCCTAATTTCTTCTACGAAGTGATCGATTGGGAGATGGACGACGCGGTTGCGGTGGTTGGCGACAGTTGGTGGCATGCTCAGCAGGCTCTCGATGCCCTACCTATAGAATGGGACCAAGGAAGCCATAAAGACACGAATAGTAGTGACATCGACCGGGCACTCATAGAGAAAATCAGCGGATCCGGAGAAATTATCCGACAAGAGGGAGATATTGACAAAGGATTCAAACAGGCTGAACAAATCATTGAGGCAACTTACCGCTATCCGTTTTTGGAACACGCGCCCTTGGAACCGATGAACTGCACAGCAGTTTTCGAAAACGGCGGGCTAGAGGTCTGGGCTCCGACCCAATATGGTGACGAGGCACTACGAATAGCCGCCTATACGGCCGGAATACCGCCCTATAAGGTCAAATTCCACCTGACCTTGGCCGGAGGCGGCTTCGGGCGTCGATTACACAGCGATTTTGTTAGCCAGGCCGTCCAAATCGCCAAGCAAATGCCGGGAACACCCATCAAATTAATATGGTCACGCGAAGAAAACACCCAACGAAGTTACTATCCACCGGTGATGGCTACTAAATTCAAGGCCGGATTGGACAAAAATGGGACCATCACGACCTGGGAAAGCCATGTTTGTCAGGGTACTTCCGTGTATCAACCGTACGGCTTGTCGAGGATGGTATATTCCGTACCCAACACAAAAATCAGTTATAGCGAAATTCCGACTCCCCCGCCCTTCGCCTGGATGAGAGGTGTCGGTCACACCCAATCATTTTGGATGTATCACAGTTTCATCGGTGAAATAGCAAAAAAAATTGGGAAAAATTCTCTGGATTTTCAAAGAGATTTATTAGATACCTCAAAAATTTCTAAAAATAATTATCAATCGTTCTATGGTTTAGGATCCAATCCTCAAGATACGAAGCAACGAATCCAACGGTTTAATGAGCGGCTCGACGACGTCATCGCCAGAGCAGATAAGGCTTTCTCCTCTAACCCCTCAAGCGGACGAGGTTTTGCGGTCTATGACATGTCCTATGCGGCAGGCGTCAGTTCGTCCATTATTGCCATCGCAATCGAGGTGTCTATCCGGGAAGGAGGAATCCTGACGGTCGAAAATGCTGTTGCATCAGTCGATTGCGGGTTAGCTGTTAACCCTGAAATAGTTGAAAATCAAATAGCTGGAGGTATGATTTTTGGAATTTCGAACGCGCTTTATGGAGAAATAACCTTAAAAAACGGTCGGGTAGAACAATCCAATTTTAACGATTTCCCACTTCTTAGGTTAAAAGATAGCCCAAAAATAAAGGTTTATCTTGCCCAATCCGATAGCGACAGGCCAAATGGGATTGGTGAAGGCGCGGTTCCGGTGGTCATTGCTGCGCTTGTTGATGCAATTGCCAACGCCGGCGGCCCTCGAGTTAGAAAATTACCTATACTGGACCTCAAAGGACGAATTGACGCTTAAAATCCCCTCGCAAGGCTCTCATTCCTTTATTGTTGCAAAAGTTGTAATACAGTTTGTTGTAGTGTATTCGCCTGCGATAACATCGCCGTCGCCGCTTGCTGAATAATCTGCGTCCTGGCTAATTCCGAGGTCTCTTTCGCATAATCAGCATCCTGAATCCGACTTCGAGAGTGCATCTGGTTCATCGATACATTCCGTAAATTATCAATCGTATACTGCAACCGGTTCATTACCGCTCCGAAAATCGCCCGTTGCTCATCAATTCCCCCAACCGCTATGTCCAGCACCTCTAATGCTGCCGCTGCACACGCCGTTTCGGAAATCTTGATCGTACCAGCATCTATATCTCCACCATATGAACCATACTTGGTGATCTTCTGGGCATTACTACCCTGCGAAGAGCTCCCGGTATGACTGCTCAGATCAACCACGACCGGTGTATCCGCTTTCGCGTTTGCTTCAGAAGTGGCCAATTTGATGGTGTTCGCGTCCACTTTAACCACATAATATGATTTCTGATCTACCAAATTGGTAATCGCAGGCCCGCCTTCAACGGTATAAACCACTCTCAAACCGGTCGCATAGCCATGATTATTG
>CAZXQY010000130.1:0-2229 GCA_964642505.1 uncultured Gammaproteobacteria bacterium
AATAGTGCTTCATAATCTTTGAAAGCTTGTACGCCATATCTATGAGCCACCTGCCTAGTTCTTTCGAAGTTGGTGTCAACAACACCGATCAATTGCACGCCCGGAATCTTCTTATATTTTTCTGCGTGGAAATTCCCGAGATATCCAACCCCTATTACTCCTGCGCGTAAGTCGGACATAAAACTCCCAACCTTCTCCGTTCATGTTGTAATGTCGCGACATTGTAGCATTCCACGCCTATAAGAAACGAACTTGACAGTTTAACGCAACCCTAAGACATCTTGCATATCGAACAAACCTCGCTTTTTGTCCTTCAACCACTCGGCAGCCAAAATCGCTCCTGAAGCAAAAGCAGACCTATCTGACGCTCGATGCGTTATCTCTATTCTTTCACCCTTCCCCGCAAAAAGGACAGTATGATCACCTACGATATCCCCAGCCCTAACAGTTTCAAAACCGATAGTATCCGGCTTTCTAGCCCCTGTCCGTCCTTGTCGGCCATAAACTGCGGAAGTAGCGAGATCAACACCTAGTTTTTTTGCCACTATTTCCCCAAACCGAATGGCCGTCCCGGAGGGTGCGTCAATCTTGTTGCGATGATGAGCTTCTATGATCTCAGCGTCAAATCCCGAACCTAGTATTTCGGCAGCTAATTCAACTATTTTGAAAGATAAATTTACCCCTATACTCATATTCGGCGCCATGACTATCGGCATCTTTTGAGCAGAGTGTTCCACAAATTCCAAGTAATCACCTAAGCCAGTCGTTCCGATTACTAAAGGAAGTCCATGCTCACAACAAAACTTAACGTTATTTACGGTTGACTCCGGCACCGTGAAATCTATTAGAACATCAACTTTGTTTATCAGAAGATCTAAGGACTCCTCTATATTCACCCCGATCGAACCAGTCCCAGCCAGCTCTCCACAATCTAACCCTATGAAAGGAGATCCGATTTGTTCTATACCCGCCACCAGCTTAACAGTCGGTTTCTCCGAAACTTGTCGAATTATTTCTTTTCCCATGCGGCCCGCCGCCCCTATCAGACCTAGTCGGATGATTTGCCTACTCATCAAATTACCCCATTCACTAGGAAAACCTTACGTCATCAAAAAACTTCTTCACCCCATCGATCCAAGACGAAGTTTTCGGGCTGTGCTTATCACCTCCATTAGACAACGAGTCGGCAAACCGCTTCAAAAGCTCTTTCTGATCTGGAGTCAGTTTAACCGGCGTCTCTATCTCAACCGTACAAATCAGATCTCCAACCGCCCCACCTCGGACAGATTTCACCCCTTTGCCGCGTAATCTGAACATTTTCCCAGTCTGTGTTTCACTAGGTATTTTTAGAGTCACCTTCCCATCAATCGTAGGAACTTCTAATTGGCCACCCAGAACTGCCGTTGGAAAATCAATCGGGACTTCACAGAGCAGATTCACTCCGTCTCTCTGAAATATCTGGTGACGTTTTAAACCTATGTTTACAAACAAATCACCGTGTGGACCGTTCAAGCCGGCCTCTCCCTCTCCGGTCAACCTCACCCTATCTCCCGTATCAACCCCAGCCGGAATCTTTACAGAAATCGTTTTCGCCCCCCTTGACTTTCCCGTACCAGAGCATTCGTAACAAGGGTCCTTTATAGTTTTACCGGCGCCTCTACACGCCGGACAAGTCTGTTGAACCGAAAAAAAACCTTGCTGCATACGAACTTGCCCTGCACCGCCACATTGTTCACATGTTATTGGTGCTTGTTTAGTTCTTGATCCAGTAGCCCCACATCCAACGCATTCAACTAATTTGGGTACTCGGATTTTTACATCGGTTCCAAACACAGCCTCTTCAAGAGTTAGATCTAAGTCATAGCTTAAATCACTTCCACGGTGAGCTCGACCACCTCCTCGACCGGAACCGAAGATATCTCCGAATACACTATCAAAAATATCTCCAAATCCTGCCTGTCCCGAAAATCCGCTGCCCGCTCCCGAGGAATCCACCCCGGCATGGCCGAAATTATCGTAAGCATTTCTTTTACTACCGTCGCTAAGTACATCGAACGCTTCTTTAGTTTCTTTGAACTTTTCTTCCGCCGTAGGATCATCCGGATTTCTGTCTGGATGATACTTCATAGCGAGCCGCCTATAAGCCTGCTTCAGGTCTCCGTCCGACGCCGATCGATCGACACCCAATATCTCGTAATAATCCCTTTTCGCCATCAAACTAACTCCACT
>CAZXQY010000130.1:2329-5076 GCA_964642505.1 uncultured Gammaproteobacteria bacterium
TTTTCTCCTTTTACCTCTTCAAAATCTGCATCGACAACATTTTCCCCTTCGTCCGGTTTCTTTCCCGTTGACTCATCGCCCCCTTCATTATCTGGCTCGCTCTCCTTATAGGCCTTTTCGGCAATCTTTCCGGCCAGCCCTGCTAGCGTTTGAGCATCCTGATTTATCGTGTCAATTTCTTCTCCTTCTAACGAAGATTTTAACTTCTCTATAGCTTTCTTTATTTCACCAACTTCGTCTTCCGAAACCTTCTCACCCAACTCCTCGAGAGATTTCTCGGTTGAATGAATTAGCGACTCTGCTTGATTTTTTGCACTAACTATTTCTTGGAATTTCTTATCTTCGTCAGCATGAGCTTCGGCATCTTTAACCATTTGTTCTATTTCTTCTTCTGACAAGCCACTTGAAGCTTTAATAACAATCGATTGTTCTTTCCCAGTAGCCTTATCTTTAGCGGAGACATTTAGAATACCGTTCGCATCAATATCAAATGCCACCTCTACTTGCGGCACACCCCTAGGAGCAGGAGGTATATCAGCTAAATCAAAACGACCTAGTGACTTATTTCCCGACGCCTTCTCTCTTTCTCCTTGAAGTACGTGCACGGTGACAGCGGTTTGATTATCATCCGCCGTCGAAAAAACCTGCTTCGCATTAGTGGGTATGGTGGTATTTTTCTCAATGAGTTTAGTCATGACGCCTCCTAGCGTTTCTATACCCAGTGATAGAGGAGTCACATCCAGGAGGAGCACATCTTTAACGTCCCCTCCCAAAACGCCGGCTTGCACAGCAGCGCCCATAGCAACGGCTTCGTCAGGATTAACGTCCTTCCTTGGTTCCTTTCCAAAAAATTCTCCCACTACCTCCTGCACTTTCGGCATTCGGGTTTGTCCTCCAACTAAAATAACTTCATTGATATCAGAGGCTGCCAATCCAGCATCGTTCAAAGCGACCTGTATGGGCTCTACAGTTTTGGAAATAAGGTCTTCAACCAAAGATTCCAGCTTAGCTCTAGAAATTTTTACATTCAAATGTTTAGGGCCACCAGAATCGGCAGTTATATAGGGCAAATTAACATCTGTTTGTTGGCTAGAAGATAGCTCTATCTTGGCTTTTTCAGCCCCTTCCTTGAGCCTTTGTAAAGCCAAGGGATCGTTGTGTAAATCGATCCCTTGTTCTTTCTTAAATTCGTCCGCCAGGAAATTAATCAGCCGAAGATCGAAGTCTTCTCCACCCAGAAAGGTATCACCATTGGTGGAGAGTACTTCAAATTGCTGCTCTCCATCTACTTCCGCGATCTCTATTATTGAGACATCAAAAGTCCCCCCTCCTAAATCGTAAACAGCGAGCTTAGCATCCCCCTTATGGTGGTCCATCCCATAAGCGAGAGCAGCGGCGGTAGGTTCATTTATAATCCGTTTGACATCAAGGCCTGCAATTTTTCCAGCGTCTTTAGTTGCCTGCCTCTGAGAGTCATTGAAGTAAGCGGGGACCGTGATAACCGCCTCGTTTACTGTTTCTCCAAGATAGTCTTCAGCGGTTTTTTTCATTTTCATCAGTACTCTTGCGGAAATCTCTGGGGGCGCCATTTTTTTGTTATCAGCTTGAACCCAAGCATCGCCGTTATCTGCCTTCACAATCTTATAGGGCACCATCTCCTTGTCTCTTGAGACCACCTCATCATCAAATTTACGGCCAATCAGTCGTTTTACCGCAAATAGTGTATTAATCGGATTCGTTACCGCCTGACGCTTAGCGGCTTGGCCCACAAGTACCTCATCGTCATTTGTGAACGCTACAATTGAGGGTGTGGTTCTACCTCCCTCGCTATTTTCGACAACCTTAGACTGCCCTCCCTCAAGGACGGAAACACATGAATTAGTCGTTCCCAAATCAATACCGATTATTTTACTCATTTATTTTAGTTCCTATAAGTTAAGCGATAGTACTCGTTAGCAAAACGCAAATGTCCATTAGGTCATGTAGACTCATCGGTTTTTTCCGCAGAAACCACCACTAACGCTGGCCTTACCAAACGTCCATTTAACAAGTAACCCTTTTGGAAAACCCTAACAACAATTCCAGGATTCTTCCCGGCTATATACTCAGTCGTCATAGCTTGATGCCGTTCAGGGTCGAAAGCCTCCTCTAGAGGATAAACCTCCTGCACCTCTAGACGAGCCAAAACGTCGGTAAACATCTTCGAGGTCAAAGAAAAGCCTTCGACCACAGAAGTCACATCGTCGCTTTTTTTGGCACTCTCTAGCCCCATTTCTAGGCTATCTTTTACCGGCAAAATTTCTCTGACGAATTTTTCCTTCCCAAATTTGTGGGCGGCCTCAACATCCTTAACTGCACGCTTTCTAATGTTATCTGCTTCGGCCTTGACTCTTAGTATAGATTCTTCTAGCTCCTTTATTTTTTCCTGCAACGGAGCGATTCTGCTATCACTGTCCTCCATTTCACAACCGTCGTCAGAAACGGAATGGGAGTCTCCTAATTCTACCGGTCCATCCTCACTAGAACCTTCGTCCTTTTCCTGTTCGCCTACGCTTTTTTTTGTCTCCTGCGACGAATTATTTTCTGTAATCTGAGGATCTTTCTCTTTTTCTTCACTCACAAAAGCTGTCCTATATAGCTCGAACATGGTTCCACTAACTACCTACTAGCGACAGAAGGGAACCTTATAATTAAGACTAATATATGGCCTAATTTTTCAAATCCAAGGCAGAGCTCAACATTTTTGC
>CAZXQY010000131.1:0-4723 GCA_964642505.1 uncultured Gammaproteobacteria bacterium
GTCAGTTGGCATTTGTAGGTGGAAGCCTAGTACCCCATGGCGGCCATAATGTTTTAGAACCCAGTCGTTTTGGGGTGCCGGTTTTAGTGGGACCACACACTGAAAATTTCGAAGACGAAGTGGGACTCTTATCGTCTGTTGGTGCGTTGCAAATTGTTCATGATGAAAACGATATTGTTGACCAGGTGTCGTATCTATTTGAAAACAGTTACAAAAGGACTCAGTTGGGTAAACGTGGGCGTCAAGTTATAGCGGACCAAATAGGTTCTCTACAGCGGACAGAAGAACTAATTTGTGATTGACAATTGTTCTGAGGACAATCAAAAAAATGACTTGTTAGAGGTTTTCTGGTTCTTTAGAGACCGCCTTATTAGTCAGCCAGCTATTTACGTAGTCAATGTCTTTCATTCCCAACACCCCCGTGACGCGTTTTAGTTTCAGGGATTGCATTATGTATTGATATTTTGCTTTAGCATGATCTTGTTTTGCCTGGGACAGGACGCTTTGGGCATCGACGATGTCGATAGTGGTTCGATTTCCCACGTGGAAGCCAGCCTTTGTAGATTCCAGCGCACTTTCTGCAGACGTTACCGCTTTTTTAAAGGCTTTGACCAGGCTGATTTGATTAATCACTCCTAGATAGGCTTCTCGAACTTCTCTTTCGATTTCTCGTTGTGTTCTTTCCAAAGTATCAAGGGAGGCAACGTATTTGAATTTTTCTTCCTTAGACTTGAAGAATACTTCTCCGCCCAAGAAGAGTGGGATTGAAACTTCCACTCCAATATCTGTAGAGTCTATTTCTGAGCTACCAAACCTGCCTCCCTGTTTATTGAAAGCATGTCCGCCTACAATATCTAGAGACGGAAAATACCTAGACCTAACCTTGGTGATTTCATCTTTTCGTATCTTTGATTCTAGCCTTACTTGCGCTAACTTAAGGTTTCCTTCTACAGCTTTTTCTGTCCAATCACCTATTTCCGCCGGGCTGGGTAAAATCAAAGGTACCTCACCTCCGAGCCTTGACAAAGCTCTGTAATAGTTGCCAGTGATTTCTCGGAGATTACCCACAGCATTTTCTAACTGATTAGCTGCGTTGATTTCATTAGCTACGGCTCTGTCATAACCGGCTTCCGCTTCCTGGACATCTGTGATGGCAATTAAACCCACGTCAAATTGTTGTTTGGCTTGCTCTAGCTGGCCTTGAAGCGACAAGGCTTCCGCTTTCGCGAAAGACAGTTTGTCTTGGGCTGCTAGCACATCAAAATATTTTGTAGCAACCCGATAGATTAAGTCTTGGTGAGCTGCAATGACTGATAGTTGTGCTTTTTTGAATTTTTTTTTGGCTTGGAAAAGATTTACAATTCTATCGTGATGGTAAATCGGCTGTTTTAGGTTGATTCTATATTGAGTGGCTACATAATTGGTTTTTCCGCCAGCGCCGAAAGCAGAGTTTAACTGGATGTCTTGCCCTATTTGTTTTTTACTGGCAGAAACGGCGAGATGAGGCAGAAATAGTGTTGAGCGTGCGTAAGGAACTAGAGTGGCGATAGCGGCGGCTTCATTCTGTGTTCTACTATAAGTAGGATCTTCTTTTTCCGCTATCTCAAGGACCTCTAGTAAGTCCACGCCTCTTGCAGTTGACACTGCTAGCAATCCGAGAGTGGCTAAGATAATCACCGTCAAATCTTTTCTTTTCCCGGTTTGAGCCGTGGTGAAGCAATTCGCCATCACGAAATCAGTCAAACTGAAAAGTGGGC
This sequence comes from uncultured Gammaproteobacteria bacterium, assembly GCA_964642505.1. Taxonomy (GTDB): domain Bacteria; phylum Pseudomonadota; class Gammaproteobacteria; genus TMED69. The sequence goes on from CAZXQY010000131.1 coordinate 1,758, forward strand.
GAGATTTCTGTTCCTAGCAAAGCTTCAGTAGAAGTCTCGAACAGGACTTCATAATGCCAATCAGATTCGGAAATCCGTTGTATCAAAACCGCGTCCATAACAACGCCGGAACCGACGATAGCGAACATTCTCCCACCACTAGCCAATAATTCTTCTAATTTACGTTCTCGATTCGGAATCGAGCCCAATAAGACTATTACATCAAAAGGAGAAAATTGGTCGCACGCAGTTAAGCCGTTTTCGCAAAGCAATCTGACGTTTCTAGTACCAGATTTTTCTAAATTAGATTTGGCACTTTTAAAAAGATCAGGATGACATTCAAAGCTGAAAACCTCTCGCGCCAATTTAGCTAGCAGTGCGGTTACATGGCCGGTACCAGTGCCGATCTCTAAAACTTTGTCGTTTCTTTTGAGCGATAGCGATTGTAGTAAACGGGCCTCAAGTTTAGGGCTCATCATCGTTTGGCCGTAACCAATATCCAAGTTGATGTCCGCGAAAGCAAGGGTTTTAAAGATCTCAGGCACGAAATGTTCTCTTTTTACTTCCGTAAAGGTTTCAATAACATCTAAATCAAAAACATCCCATGTCTTGATTTGACAATCGACCATATTTCGGCGTGCGCTTTCGATATCCATGCTAGGAGTCCGGTATGACTGAAAACATTTTCCAATTATAGTAGTTAGCCGAGTGTATTGGCTAGTGGGAATTTCACGACCTTAGAGTTCATTTGGTCTCTAATTATGTTAATTTCCCAACTTGGGCTTGCAATTCCTCAATTTTTATAGTCCCTGTAGAAATTTGTTTCGCAAGCAATTGTCGCCAGCATTTAGCATACGGACGGCCATGGAACAGATTAAAAAGATGTTGTAAAACTTTTCTGGGCGACGCGCCTTCGGTTATTTGTTTTTCCGCATAATTAAGGTATCTGTTTATAATTTCCAAGTCACTTTTTTTTCGGGCTGACGGTTTGGTAAACACTGATCTATCAAAATCTATCAATTCCAAAGGTCTAGCGTATGCGTAACGACCTATCATTACTCCATCCAATCGGTTTAGATGGACCTTGACGGAACATACCGAGGATATCTCTCCGTTTACTGTAATTAGGGCCTTTTTGTATTCGGCTTTCAATTTGTATACCCACGCATAATTAATTGGAGGTATTGTTCTGTTCTTTTTGGGGGTCAAACGAATCATAGCTTTTCGGGCATGGACGTGAACAATGCCGGCTCCGGCCTCTATAAGCCTGCCCACAAAATCCCTCAGATATCCATAGGAGTCAAGGTCATCGATTCCAAGTCGTATTTTTACACTAATCGGAATCTCTTTCGGTGTTGCGATTCGCATTGCTTTTACGCAGATCGCAGTTAATTTCGGATTCTGCATCATGTAAGCTCCGAAACTGCCGCTTAGCACATGCCTACTGGGGCATCCGCAATTGAGATTTATTTCATCATAGCCTCGAGCAGCACTAACTTCGGCCGCCCGTGAAAGCGACTCAGGATTGCTTCCACCCAGTTGAATCGCTACAGGTTTCTCAAAGCTGGAATACTCTAGGGCTTTTTCTCTATTTCCATAAATCAGCATCTCAACGGGAATCATCTCAGTAAATAGATGGAGGTTGGGTGAAATGATGCGGGCCAAGTATCTAAAGTGTCGGTCAGTTCGTTTCATCATAGGTGCTAAATACAAGAATTTTCTTTCTATCTTTTCCTGTTTCTCGAGTTCTATCACGTTCGGTATCACGGTTAGCAAAACAAGTTAGTCGAAGGTTTCTTCAGATCTGGCAGTCAGAACTTCATGTCCGTCTTCGGTTACCAGTACCGTGTGCTCCCATTGAGCAGAAAGACTTCTATCTCGAGTCACCACAGTCCACTGGTCAGAAAGAAGTTTTACGTGTCTTTTGCCTAAATTTATCATTGGTTCGATCGTAAAAGTCATGCCAGGACGGAGGCTCACGCCAGTGTTCGCCTCCCCATAATGGAGAACCTGAGGTTCTTCGTGGAAGACGGTACCTATGCCATGCCCGCAGTATTCCCTTACTACGGAGTATCTTTTTCCTTCGGCTAGTTTTTGAATTCGATTACCTATCGTACCAAGTCGCTCTCCAGGCTCTACAATAGCGATACCTTCTCTGAGACATTCGTAACAAGTATCGATTAACCTACGAGCTTTATTCGAAATTTCACCTAATCCAAACATTTGGGAGGTATCTCCATGGTAGCCGTTTTTGATAACGGTGATGTCTATATTTATTATATCCCCGGATTTTAGGCAGATATCCGACGGAATACCATGGCAAACAACATGATTAACAGAAGTGCATATCGATTTGGGAAATCCATGATAGTTCAACGGAGCGGGTATAGCCTTTTGAACATTAACTATATAATCGTGGCAAATTTTATTTAATTCGTTAGTGCTCACACCTGGTACAACTCTCTCCTTGATATGCTCTAAAACTTCTGCGGCAAGGCGGCATGCAGTTCTCATCTTATTAATTTCTGACGGAGTTTTTATAGTAATGGCCATCTTAGTCAATTAGTTAAGTTATTGTTGTTGGGCACGTTATATGGTATAAATCGGCCGCATAGAACGCAAGAAGAACACTTAAAATCCACACATGAGTCGTCACAGTCGTTAGGGTGTTTTGGTGCGAAAAATTCGCGGCAAAATTGACGGCTGGGATTCATGGAGGCGCAACCCTATATGGAGAAAATAAAATGAGTACGGTTAGCATGCGAGACCTTTTAGAGGCTGGCGCACATTTTGGTCATCAGACCAGATTTTGGCATCCAAAAATGGCCCCTTATATCTATGGGCAACGGAATAAAATCCACATCATTAATCTAGATCATACAGTGAAGGCGATTGATGAGGCGATCAATTTTGTTGGTGGAGTTGCTGCAGGTGGAGGTCAAATTCTTTTTGTAGGGACAAAGAGGGCAGCACAAGAGTCAGTAGCC
>CAZXQY010000132.1:0-4563 GCA_964642505.1 uncultured Gammaproteobacteria bacterium
CCTGATTGCCACAACGCTCAACGTAAATACGGTGGCCATCTCCAACATCGACTGTCTCAATTTCAAAGGGCTCAATTTTCGGAAACAAATTTCTCATTGAAGGCCACGTGTTCTTGTCGCCTCTATCATTATCACCAGGAAAGTATGCCTCCGACACTGATAGAATCAGCTCCATGTCCCGCATTTCTCTCTAAATCTATCTGAGTCCGATTGTATTCAGCAACAATACGAAGCCACGAGCTCACGTCATGATAAACACCGACGGTCCATAGAGATCGTTCGAAATTATTTCTGAGCACTTTTCCAGCTACGTCAGAACTCGTATCGAGTTCGCCGCTACCATAAGAAAAACCAAAACTAGTCGCTTCATTTATAGTATAACTCCCAGCAAATCGATATCCGTCTCTAGGATAGTAAGTCCCAAAAATATCACTTCGTAACATTCCAGACTCTCTCCTGAAAGAATTAAAATCAAATTCTTGCCTCTCACTGTAGTAACCGGTCAACCGGAAGCCTGCTAAATTGAAAGTTGCTCCAGCCGCCCATTCTAATTCTAAACGACCTTTACAGTCGTTAAAGTGACACAGATAATTCCGTCGACCATAAGACCCATCTGCCCAAAATTGAGTTCTTACTTTTTCTACGCTCGCGAAATAGTTTAAATGAATTTTCCGTTTCAGACTGAAGCCGTTCGTCAGAAAATTTTCCGAGCTAAGCGCATTTGATTCGCCTTCTTGAGAATACCCTTTTGCTAAATCACTAATGCCTATTAAGTCACGATACCCATAATCAACCCGATCTATAACTTTCTGAGCCGATGTAAGATTATTTTCCAGCATTCTCCATACGACGCTCGACGACCGGCTAGTTGGTTCTATCCCATCAAAGAGATACGTTGTTAGATAACTCGGTTCGTCGGCTAATGAAACACCGACCCAAAAGGATATTACTAACGGAATCAATTTAAAACGTTTCTTGACCATCGCTACATTGAACTTCACTGACAGCCTCCGCTTCGAAATAAGAAAAATTCTTCATAGGTAAGATTACGACGCGCCACTTTCTTGCAAACTACCCCCATATTATACTAACCGCCTCCTTTCTGAAAAGCCCTATCGAACCGTTCCATAAAAGTATCAATTTCTCTTTCCGTCAATCCAGAAAATCCGAAAACCAATTCAACATAAGGGAACTTCAAGCTCCCCACTTGACGGAGTCGCTCCCCTGATACCTTCACAAAAATCCCGATTTTAAGCTGGTCATCGATAGTCTGCAAAGCGATGCTCGGTTCAAAAACGGTAGACAACACCTCGCTTTCAAAAAATTCAGAAGTCACACCCTTTCCATTACACACCCGGGGATATATTCTCTTAAAATCGGCATGTGTTATCCCTAAGTCTTTTCTTTCAACTCTGATTAAAAAATCAGTCATGTTATCTTTCATCATCCCCCTGCTACAGGAGGCCACAATGCCAGGGTATCTCCCTCTGAAAAAATCGCATTATCTCTATCTACGGGATTGATATAGACTCCGTTTAAGAGAACAAGGTGTACATCATCTTTGGGTATTCGATATCGCTCTAGTATGTCATGAACCGACATTTTGGGCATTATTTCTATGGCTACTATATTATCTTCAGCATCACTAGGCAGGTGCTTACTCAGCGAAGCATACAACTTGAACGTAATTTTCAACTTCTTTCCATCAGGCCTCTAAAGTATTTCAATTTAATGATCTACTTTTTGTTAAGTTGCCCTTAAGAAAAAACCTTCGCGTTAAAGCCTAGTGCTTGGGTACACGAAAGGTACGCTTCCATAATCCGAGTTGGATCTTTGATAAGTCGCTCCTTCCATCTGCCTAGCCTTATTCGGCTTTGAATAAGGCCTCGCAAAATACCAACATGATTAATAAAGCCTATGTTAGTGGCACCTACTAAAACATCGTCCTCAAATTGAAGATTAAAATATTTGAACTGATTTTTATTGATAAGAGCAGTTTGATCTCCGCCATCGACGCCGGCCCATGCTCCGAAAGAGCACGACACTAAGCCTAGAGTATCTAACACATTCATGTTGACGGACCCTTGATGCTCAACTGCCCCTAAATGAATCATATTCTTAGCAGCCACCCTAGCGTGATCCACCGCCGTCGGCTGAATCGCTTGAATAGAGTATTGAGCTGTCGAAAAATCCAACCCTTCGGCGACGTCTCCTGCCGCAAATACATCCGGATTACTAGTCTGCATACGGCGATTTACCAATATACCCTGTGCAACATCCAACTGGCCTTCTTCTAAGAAATTAGTATTAGGAGAGACTCCAGTAGCAGACACCACCAAATCAGCATTGAGACTTTTCTTAGTGCTTAGTAATAGGCTCAGTCTCCCATCATCCAATTTTCTAATTTCATCGACTCTGGTGTCCGTTTTGATAGACACTCCTTTCTTCTCACACCATTCTTTAATCATGCCCCCCGCGTCGTCATTCATCATCCGTGGAACCATCCGACCTTCCATTTCGATAACGGTCAAATTTGCGCCACTCTTAACTAGAGATTCCAATATGATGCATCCAATAAAGCCAGCCCCCATCAAAACTACATCATCGCCTTTTTTTATATTCCTCAAAATATAACGAGCATCTGACAACGTCCAACAGGATCTTACACCTTCTAATTCTATCCCATCTATCTTAGGGATATTTGGCGACGAACCAGTCGCCAACAGCAATTTGTCATATTCAATCGAATCAACGTTCCCATTCACTATACTCAAACTTCTTTTATCCAGATCTATCCTACTCACTTCGCCATCCACGATATCGATTCCTTTATCGCGAAAATAACCCTCTTTTTTCCTGAGGTAGGTACCATTTTCTTTTATTTGATCAATCAGAAAATAAGGCAGAGCCATCCTCGAATAAGGAGGCGCATCTTCGTTGTTAACAAGAGTAATATCGGCGTCCTGCTGGTTCTTTCTAAGCGTTTCTGCGGCAACAACTCCTGCCGGCCCAGATCCTACAATAACGTGGCGCATCTCTTACTACTCCTGATTAAACATTCAACCTTTTTAAGGTCTCGGGTTTTGGTTCTCCTTCAGTCGTCCAACCTCTAGCTTCATAGTAGGCCGGAAGCATCTCGTCTAGTCGATTAACCATACCTTTAGCAGGGCCAGTTTTGGCCGCATCCTTTAGTAACCGCTTAGGTAAAGTATCGTCATCTTTGGTTAGACCAGCGTCAAGATTGAATTTACGTTCTAGATTCCATATCCTTTCTCCCGCCTCTAACAGTGTTTCGGCTGTCCAATCGCCTTCGCAAGCCGCATCGACTTGCGGCGCTATATCTTCCAGGGTCCACGCAAACGTAGTAAAGGTACATAAGCCACTCGAGTCAACTGCCGCGGTCGCGTCTTGAAAGCCTTTCACCAACTCAGGTTTCCCTTCAGTACTCAGCGGATCGGTCTTCACCGGCACTCCCATTATCTCTGAAGAAACCGTGTAACCCCGGAGGTGACAAGCTCCTCTATTTGACGTCGCGTAGGCCAATCCCATACCTTGAACCCCTCGAGGATCATAGGCCGGAAATTCTTGCCCTTTGACCGTCATCGAAAGTTCTGGCTTCCCATATTTCTCACACAATCTTTTTGAGCCTAAGCCTAAATCGTGCCCAAACCCTTCTCCAGTAGCAGTAAGCTCAGCCGCCCTAGTCAGCGCCTCCGCCGAACCAAAGCGCATTTCTACACCACCGGTATCTTCTAGGGTAATTGCGCCGACTTCAAACAGCTCCATGGCGGCAGCAACAGTAGCACCGAAGGAAATAGGATCGAATCCATCTTCGTTACATATAAAATTAGCATAAGTCAGCGCATCGAGATCATCTACTCCTGTGTCAGACCCCAACGACCAAGCAGATTCATACTCTAGTCCCCCAGAAGCACCCATGTACTCGGGCTTATTCTCTATTGTGTAATGTTTGGGATCGACGGTAGATATTCTCCCACAAGCAATTGTGCAGCCAAAGCACGCCGCATTTGTCACCAGGTTAGGTTTACCGTCACTTTCTCTAGGTTCATGCATAGCTTCGGCAGAAATTTTGTGAGCTCCCTCAAACTGCACTTCTTTAAAATTTCGAGTAGGCATAGCTCCAACTTCATTTATTACATTCATTAATACTTGAGTCCCCATTTTTGGTAGACCTTCTGCCGTGACCGCGTTTTCCGCCAATACTTTTTTACCTTCAGTAGTGGCTGCCATAAACGCTTTCGGATCCGCAATATTCCCGACTCCAAGGTTTCCCCTCACAACAACTGCTTTCAAATTCTTGGAAGCCATCACTGTCCCGACGCCAGATCGACCTGCCGCACGATGCAGGTCGTTTATAACTCCAGAATAGAGGCATCCCTTTTCAGCAGACCGGCCTACACAAGCTATTTTAGCAAGTGGGTCCTGGTGAATGTTGTGCAGTATCTCATCGGTTTCCCAGACTGATTTACCCCACAGATCCTCCGCAGAGCATAATTTAGCCTCTAGATTTTCAACCTTTAAGTAAACAGGAGAATTCGCCTT
>CAZXQY010000133.1:0-4473 GCA_964642505.1 uncultured Gammaproteobacteria bacterium
CGCTTATTCAAAGACGGGGATTTAGTAGATACTGGACAAGGTAAGAATGTACTCGGAGGACCATTGAGAGCCCTGAACTTTCTGACTAACGAACTGGGTAAAATGCCCGAAAAATTCGCACTCCAGCCTGGCGAGATTGTAACGACTGGAACTCTCACTAAGATCCCTTATATACATAAAGGAGAACGATGGAAAGTGGAAGTCGAAGGATTAAAACTAGGTCAGCTCTCGATCACAATAAAGTGACGAGGAACGGGATACCTGCGTCAGTTGAAATCATCACATATTCTTCGTGTGGCTTTTCAACTTACTCTAGGGCAAAATTTCAATTACGACTAATCTACAAGGATGAGAGACAAAAATGCGTACTTTAACCAAAACCACTGTTTTCCTTTTGACTTTTCTAACCTGCCTGGTATCCAAAACGGCAGCAGAAGAGCCGATGGATGTTGTTGATAAATGGATGAATAGTTGCAGCAAGCTAAACATAGACGAAATGGTTGCCAACTATTTTGAAGACGCATCTTCTTTTCTGACCACCCGTCGTGATTTGGTTATCGGAAAGGCAGGCGTCGAAAATTACTTGACAAACGCTACCGCAACTATGGATCCGGCCACCATGCGCTGCCAGTTCACCGCCTATACCAAGGTACTACAGTCCGACGAGCAGGCCATCATTGCCGGATGGGACAAGATTACCGGCGAGATCGATGGAAAAGCATTTGTTAATGAAGGTAGAACCAGCTTTATCTTAAACAAAAGAAACGGTATCTGGAAAATAAGTCATTTCCACCGCTCGCCTTTACCTGCCCCCGAACAATAACATTTCCAGCTGACTAACTATCTTCATCTTTAAAAGGTAAAAGAAAGGTATGTCTGAACGACGGTAAAGTCCTTGTCGCCAAATACTTCTTTCGCAGCAGCATCGGGATTAGACCAGGCAACCCCAACGTAGCCATAGAATCGGTCAGAGATAAACTTTTCGACACCAAAATTTATTTCTTTGGCCCAATCAGTGTTGCTAACCTGAGTGGCAAAGTAGTGAGGCTCGCTCAATTCGTGGGTATAGTAATAGAGCGTCACCGCCCAGGTTGCAGCAGGAAATAGTTTAATCTTAAACATTTGTGTTTCTTGATTTTGATTGAAAAGATGATATTCGCCCGCAATTTCGCCCTGATACCAAGTATCCCAATCCCGCTTGAAAATTGTGTAGTATAGTCCTCTATATTCCTCATTTTCAGGCGTGCTCGCCTTGTCTCCTGAGAGATCAACATAACGATAACCTATTTTAGGTTTCCACATTAGATTTGGAAAAGAGTACTGACCCTCGATGTACCAACCAAAAGCTCTATTTTTTCTACCACCACCCTGTTTGTCATTCCCTCTCTCGGTAACCCATTCCCCGAAAACCTTTAAATTTGGAAGTTGTGGAAGCATCAGATCAGCGACCCGAAAACTCCAAGCTCTCATACCTCGAAGATTAAACGCGTCCCCTTCCAATACACTAAGATAAGTAAATCCTACTGTTCCGAGAGACTTAGAAACATGTTCGACATTGAGTCCGATGACCCGTCCATCTTTAAAGTCGCTGTCTGTTCGTAACCAGAACAAATCCCCTCGGAGTGGCTCCGTATCAACCCTGAGAATCGCTGAATTACGCCAGGAAAGAAAAGCACCCGTCCAGTACTGTCCGTTTTCACCACCTTTATTAAAGTTTCCATCCCCGACAATAAACCCATCGCCAATTGCAAACTCTTGTCCTCCTACGGAAAAATCAATAACTCCTTTACGCCAACCCAGGTACGCGTGATCCGTATCAAACGCTTCGTCGCCAGAGCGGGCAATTTGGCCGCTGATTTCGCCATCTAACGTAGTTGTCGCAGCGACAAACGAAAACCCACCATATAAAATAGATTCGGGCAATAGATATTCCGCTGTGAATTTCGGCTTCATCGCGACATATAATGTCGAACGTTCTGTCTCACCTACACTATCTAAAGCACCTAGCCCGAAATTTATATTTGTCCCCCGTTGTATTCCAACCAAAGTCTGAAAGGACGGGGCAATTTTTAAATTCGTAGTTTCAATAGCCGGAAGCGCAAACAAAGATAACTCAAAAAAGAAACTCTGAACGAAGAGGAAAACGAAATGCGATCTTATTGGTCTTTTCATATGTTGCACCTTCCATCAAGTATGAGTTGCCAATCGGTATCTTTTGATTCTTTTTCGGAAATGCGATAATGGCTAACTTCCATCGACCTACTTTACGGATAAGTGCTCAGGAAATAAACCGAACAATAGTTTTTAAATGATTTATTTAAAATAATCAGTAATCAAGAAATGGCGAAAAAATTTATTTGAGCTATATTTAAGAATCTTGTGACACAAACTTTAGACACCAAGCATGCCATTTTTTAACAACTGCAGTTACCGCCATCCGTACTCATCTGGGAGAGTTGGTTATCTTGGAAGAACAACACAAGGTATTAAAAAAATTGGAAAAAATAAACTCGTCCTGTAAATTACATCTTTCTAATCTATCTGATCGCAAAACAATTATGTCGATAAATCTTTATATAACGGGAGCCGGAGTTAGCGCAGATAGCGGTATCCCGACTTTCCGTGGAGAAGATGGGTTTTGGACGATAGGCAGCGTGAACTACACTCCTCAAGAAATGGCCACTCGGGCAATGTATTTACAAAAACCCGATGAATTTCTGGTCTGGTATTTCAAACGTTTTGCCAAGTATAGACACATCACCCCGAACGAAGTGCACAGCTGGCTGGCTGACAAGCGCTTAATCACCCAGAACATAGACGGATTAGATGGCAAAGCAGGGAACGACAACTATATTCCGATACACGGAAGACTTGACAAGGTAACCGTTCTAGAAACTGAAGGCATAGAAGTCGATGTGATCGACGCTCCTTGGGATGAAATAACAGAATTAGTTGGCGATGAACCAGATGACAGATTACTACGAAATGAATTATTAAACGCCTTCAAAATAAATCCAAAAACTATGAAGCCCGAAAAAGGAATTTCACTCAAACCTTTCGTCTTGCTATTTGACGAGTACTACACTGAAATGTATCGACTGAAGGAAGCTCAAAAATGGATGAAAGAAGCAAAAAAACTTGTTTTTATTGGAACATCTTTCAGCGTTGGAATAACGGCTATCGCGTTAGAAATTGCAGTTCGTAACAACTGTGATATACATGTGGTTGACCCCAAACCTGTCGAACTAGGGGCACCCAACGTAACCTACCACCAATTAAGTGCAAGCGATTATATAAACTCGCATGTCGGACCTAAATCATTTTAAGAGTTTACTTCTGAGATGTTCCGGCTATCGTCGTTACCAGGATTGTTGACTTTGCGAGAAACTTGGTGTGCCTCGATATTTCGTGCATTTTTTTTGTTCCAATAGTAACGATCTGATAGCCAATTTTCTATCTCAAGGCCATCTAATAGCAACGGCTGTCTATGATGAATAGCTCTTATATTTTCGGCTGACGGGCAAGTCACAATAACGCATGCCGAATCTTGATCTGAAAGACCTGCGAAATAAATTAATGCCCTATCTTTATGGTAGTGGTAATACGGAACTTTAACTTTTCCATGCCTGGACCACTCATACCAACCATCGGCAACCACTATACACTTTGTGGCATTTCTAAAGGATGGTTTCGACTTAAAGGTCTCAAGCCTAGCATTTATCAGCTTATCTTTTTTAGGATACCCGAAGGGACTGAGACCCCAGGTTTTAAACCCAATATCAAGGTTGGCTTTTATCACTAAAACCTCTTGCGAGGGGGCAATATTGAAGGATGGGATAACTGTCAAACCTAGCTTACTCTCTACCTGATTAGCATCGGTCAAAGTGAACCTTCCACACATAAACCCTTCCTTAAATTTTTAGTAATTATGAACTTCCAAAGTTCGAAATCGAACCGAAAAAAAGTCTAAATCACCCGAAACTAGTCAGACACTCTTACCAGAGCCTCTTGAGTAAAAGAAGCGACAAGGACTCCTTGGTTATTCCAAACATATCCGCTAGCGACACCTCTTTCCAAAGCCATACATACGGGCCACTGTTCGACGAAATGCCAATTGTTTAAATCGACAGGGCGATGAAACCAGAGAGCATGATCGAGACTGACCATAAAGACGTTAGGCGAAGCCCAAGTCAATTGAAAGGGATTCAACACGTTGTCGGCTAAAGATTCATCACTTTGGTAGGCCAAAATAGCTGCGTGCAAGGATGGCTTCGATTGCAGTTCACCGTCTGCCCGTATCCACATTCGAATACCTCCATCTTTAGAGACTCCTCTTTGTGACCAGGGTGCGTTAACTATACGAACATCAAGTCCACGCTCTTCTAGCGCCCAATCCTCCCGAAAAGGCAATGGATCTTGGGTCGCCATGAGCTCTGTATACCGAGGTAATTCCTCTGGGGACGGCAATCTATC
>CAZXQY010000134.1:0-4472 GCA_964642505.1 uncultured Gammaproteobacteria bacterium
ATACAACTTTTATACTCCGGCTCCATAAAGAAATTACGGGTTATAAGTAGGCACGGACACTTTTCTGCGACAGTCTTTTCTAAATTTAGATTTTGGATCTGGCGACGCTCTCTGTCCGATATGTTGAAAAATATAGACGAATCTAGAGACATACTATTTTGACACGTTCTAAACAAGTATTAAGACGATCACAAGTGCCAACCCATAGTTTACCAACGTATTTGCACCAAGTGACACGTAGGGTCTTGGCGGTCAGAGGCGTGACGGATGAGTCAAGATTGGATCTTTCCCTGGCGAACCTTTTAACGCCAGAAAGATTTACCGGAATCTATGAAGCGGTGGACATAATTGTCGATGTAGCAAAATCATCGGGTAAGATACTTATCGTGGGTGACTATGATGCCGATGGAGCGACGAGTACTGCTTTAGCATTGGAGGCGCTGTCCGCTATGGGAATTGAAAACACCAGTCACTTGGTACCGGATCGGTTTGAATTTGGGTATGGTTTGAGTCCTGAGTTAGTCGAATTGGCCCAAAAAAAATATAATCCCAGTCTTATAATTACTGTTGATAATGGAATTTCCAGTGTCGAAGGAGTTAGCCGGGCGCAACAATTTGGTATTCGAGTAGTTATTACCGATCATCATTTGCCGGGCGAAGTTCTGCCTGATGCGGAAGCGATCGTTAATCCTTGCTTGCCAGGTAATTCCTTTGAATCTAGGCATCTGGCAGGTGTTGGTGTGGTATTTTATTTACTTGGCGCAATCAGAGCGAGACTGAAAAAAACTGACTGGTTTACCAGAAGATCAATTAAAATTCCCAATTTGGGATCTTTCGTCGACTTGGTTGCCTTAGGGACGGTTGCTGACTTGGTGCCATTGGACGAAAATAATAGAAGATTAGTGTGGGCAGGATTAAAACTAATAAAGAGTGGTCGAGGGAACAAAGGAATCGCCGAGTTGATAAAACAGTCTGGAAAGAGCCTTTCGACGCTCACTACGGAGGATTTGGCCTTTTCAGTAGCTCCCCGCTTAAATGCAGCTGGTCGTATGAGTAATATGTCGTTGGGCATTGATTGCCTGACAGAAAAAGACGAAGGAAAGCGTCAACTTGCCGCTAAGACGCTTTCTGACCTTAATGTCCAACGGAAACGGATCGAACGAGGTGTGCAAGAGGAAGCTGTGCAAATAGTGGATGAGATTTCTTCGGGTTATAGACAAGAAAAAATACCAGTGGGCTTTTGTCTTCACCAAGAAAACTGGCATCAAGGTGTAGTGGGCATTGTTGCCTCCAGAATCAAAGAAATGTTTTATCGACCTGCCGTGATCTTTGCACGAGGGAAGGATAATGAATTGAAAGGGTCTGCTCGTTCAATTGAAGGGTTGCATATCAGAGATGTTCTCGCAGAGGTATCCGCCAAAAGGCCCGGGGTGATATGTCGTTTTGGTGGTCACGCGATGGCAGCAGGAGTTACTCTTGATCGCGTAAACTTGGAAAAATTTAGAACCGGCTTTTATGAAATTTTAGAGGAAAAGTTAAATGAAAATTTATTGGCGAGGACCATTATTACTGATGGTCCATTGGAAACCGCCGATTTTGATATTGCTTTAGCTAAGGAGCTAGTAACGGTGTCTCCGTGGGGGCAAGGTTTTCCTGAACCTACTTTTGATGGGGTTTTTGATATAATGGACAGCAAGGTGGTCGGTGAGGAGCATGTGCGTATGGTTTTAGAGGTTCCTGGAACGAATCTTCGCCTATCAGCGATCGGTTTTAATGTATCGGACCAATCTTGGTGGAAAAAAGGAATTAGAGCTGAGCTTGTGTTCAAGCTGAAAGTTAACCGTTACCGCGCTCAGGAATCTCTTCAACTAAATATTTTATATGGTAGTGTTGCGGGATGAGGCAGCACAATAGTCAAAGATGTGGCGAGAAGAAATGGAATCGAATTTCTTAAAGAATGAGATAACAGAATTAGAAAAACGCTGTTCAGCGTTGAGGGGGTACCTTTGACTACTCCGGTAAGCTGGAGAGGCTTAATGCCATTGAAAAGAGCCTTAGTGATCCGAATTCCTGGAACGATAATTCTCTGGTGGAGAAGCTAGGCAAAGAAAAATCTTCTCTGGAGAAAGTCACGACTTCTATTCAGGAGCTGGACGTAAAATTGAAAGATTTAACTGAACTTTTAGCGTTAGCAATCGAGGAAAAGGACAAGGAGACGCTTAAAGTTTTAGAAGTGGATTTGGGGGATACTAGGGAAGCGGTTTCCCGCCTGGAATTTAGGCGAATGTTCTCGCAGGAAGCGGACGGATGTGGAGCGTTTCTCAATATACAATCAGGTTCAGGAGGCACTGAGGCTCAGGATTGGGCGGAGATGCTTTTAAGAATGTACTTAAAATGGGCCGAATCTAAAGGTTTTACTTGTGAGCTTCTGGAGGTTTCAGCCGGTGAGGTGGCGGGCATAAAAAGCGCGACGATAAAGTTGTCCGGTGACCACGCCTTCGGGTGGGCTCGCACCGAGACAGGGGTGCACCGACTGGTGCGCAAATCGCCTTTTGACTCTGGAAGTAGAAGACATACCTCTTTTGCGTCAGTTTTTGTATCCCCTGAAATAGACGAATCGATAGAGATCGAAGTCAATTCTTCGGATATACGTATCGATACGTATCGCGCTAGCGGTGCTGGCGGACAGCACGTTAATAAAACCGATTCGGCGGTCAGAATGACCCACCTACCGAGTGGAGTAGTGGTGCAATGTCAAACCCAGCGTTCCCAACACAAAAACAAAGATCAGGCTATGAAATTGTTGCGAGGTCGTTTGTACGAATTAGAAATGTTAAGGAGGCGGGAAGCGTTGCGTGAAGTGGAGGAAAATAAATCGGATATAGGATGGGGCTCCCAAATCAGATCTTACGTTTTAGACCAATCTAGGATTAAAGATCTGAGAACTGGTTTTGAAACTGGAAATATTCAATCCGTTTTGGATGGTTCGTTAGATCCTTTCATAGAAGAGAGTCTTAAAAGAGGGCTATGAGGCTGAGGAATTAAATAATGGCTGATCGAAAAGAGGGAACAACTGAGTCCCAAATAATCTCCCTTAGGAAAGAAAAACTAACTGAGCTGCGAGCACAAGGAAATTGTTATCCTAACGATTTCGAAAGAAACGTCGTAGCGGCTGTCTTGATCGAACGTTATGACAAGACTGGCGATACGGAATTAGATTCAGTGATGGAAAAATTTAGTATCGCAGGCCGTATTATGACTAAACGAGTGATGGGCAAGGCGTCTTTCGCTCATGTGAAAGACATGAGTGGTCAAATACAGATTTACTTAACGAAAGATAACCTGGGGGAGGAAGCGTACGCGGAATTCAAGAAATGGGATTTGGGGGATATTGTAGGTGTGCAAGGAAGAATCTTTCGAACACAAAAAGGAGAGTTATCTCTTTCGGTGGAAACGGCACGTTTATTAACTAAGTCATTGAGACCGTTGCCGGAAAAATGGCATGGATTGGCAGACACTGAAACTCGATATAGGCAGCGCTATCTTGATTTGATCATGAATGATGATGCTATGAGGGTTTTTAAAGTTCGTAGTAAAATTGTCGAAGTGATTCGGACATTTCTCAAAGATCAGGGCTACTTAGAGGTGGAGACTCCGATGATGCATCCCATTCCAGGAGGGGCGAACGCCAAACCGTTTGTCACCAAACACAATAGTTTGGATATGGAGTTATATTTACGGATAGCGCCAGAATTGTATTTGAAACGACTTGTGGTTGGGGGATTTGAAAAGGTGTTTGAAATCAACAGAAGTTTTAGGAACGAGGGTTTGTCTACAAGGCACAACCCGGAATTCACAATGTTGGAGTTCTATGAAGCGTATGCAACGTATGAGAGTTTAATGCGTCTTACAGAACGATTATTAAAATTTTTAGTGCGGGAAACATTAGGAAGAGATTCCTTTGTGTTCCAAGATAAAACGTATGATTTTGGCCAACCGTTTTCTAATTTAACTATGGAGGAGGCGGTGAAGACGTTCAATCCGAATTTTGCAAATAGCGATCTGCGGAAGAGATCGGAGCTTCTAAATCTTTCGCGTGAAATAGGTGTAAAAATAGAAAGTGGTTGGGGAGAGGGAAAAATCCTGACTGAAATTTTTGAGAAAACATGTGAGCCGAATATATTTGAGCCAACCTTTATAACCAAATATCCGGCTGAAGTCTCGCCTCTAGCGAGACGTAACGATGACGATCCGTTCTTCTGTGATCGTTTCGAATTTTTCGTTGCCGGCAGAGAGATTGCTAACGGATTCTCAGAACTCAATGATCCCGAAGATCAAGCGCGTCGATTTAACTTGCAACTACAAGATAAAGAACGGGGGGACGACGAAGCAATGCATTTTGACAATGACTACATTAGGGCACTTGAGTACGTAATGCCGCCTACAGCCGGTCAAGGGATCGGCATTGACCG
>CAZXQY010000135.1:0-4391 GCA_964642505.1 uncultured Gammaproteobacteria bacterium
AAGAATCTCAAGTACGATCGTTACTAGGAAAACCCTGAAATGCGGTGATTTGCTAAGCGGCCCTTGCGTAATAGAAGAATCTACCTCAACTACTATTGTTCCTCCTAACTGGTGTGCCCTTGTAGACGAACAACACAACCTTACTCTTAGAAAGAAAAATACTCAGTAAAAACGGATCAGCGAATTAGTATACACATACTTTTTTAAAATATAGCAGATCTTTGGTAGAGTACTGGTCAAACGTTTCAGTTGAGGATATCCAAAATGGCATGGCGTGTCGCGGTTGATATCGGAGGGACCTTTACCGATGTGGTTGCCCTTGAGGAAAATTCCGGAGAAATTCACCTGGCGAAAGTACCCAGCACCCCTCAAGACCCATCAGTAGGGTTTATCGATAGTGTCAGGCAAATCACCAAAGAAAATAATATTAATCCCGAAGAGATTAGCGCGATTTTTCACGGAACAACTGTCGCCACCAACGCGATCTTAGAGCGGAAGTATTCCAAAATAGGACTGATAATTAGCAAGGGGTACAGAGAAGCGCTGGAGGTAGCCCGGCAAACGGTACCGGGCGACTTTGGCGATATTACCTGGTGGATAAAACCCGAACGAGTTGTACCATTAGAATTAGTAAGAGAAGTAGCGGGAAGACATGACGTAAACGGCCAGGAAACAGCGGCGATCGATCGATCGCAAATAATCAAAACCGTAAAGGAGTATAAAGAGCTAGGCGTCGAGGCTATAGCGGTCTCTCTTCTACATTCCTATCGAAACCCCGATCACGAAAGAACAATCAAAAACATCATAAAGGACGAATTCAAGGAATGTCATATTTCTATCTCTTCTGATATCCTTCGCGAATATAGAGAGTACGAAAGAACAAACACCACTTGTCTAAACACCGCTCTGATGCCTCTTTTATCAGACTATCATGAAAAATTAGCTAACAACCTCAAATCACTTCAGATAAACTCTCCATTTTACATCATGCGATCATCCGGGGGGCTGGCCCAGGCCAAAGAAATATCAAAACAACCGATAACAGCCGCACTCTCTGGACCAGCGGCGGGTGTGATAGCCGGAAGCCATTTTGGGGTTTTAGGTGGTTTCCCCAATCTAATTTGTTTCGATGTTGGAGGAACTTCTGCCGACATTTGCCTTGTAGAAGACGGTCGACCTAGAATGCTAACGGAGGGAAGAGTAGATATTTATGATGTGAAGACTCCTATGATAGACATTCACGCCGTAGGGGCCGGGGGCGGCTCCATAGCATGGCTCGCTGGCGGCAGAAGTTTAAAGGTTGGTCCTGACAGCGCGGGTTCTAATCCCGGACCCGCGTGCTATGACAGAGGCGGCTCTGAGCCAACTGTGACGGACGCAAATGTGGTATTGGGACGACTAACAGCGGGCCTCGCAGGAGGTGGCATAGTGCTTAATCGAGACAAAGCGAAATCTGCCGTCGAAACGATCGCAGCGCCACTTGGGCTCGATATCGTAAGGGCCGCCGACGGCATTCTTCGAATAGCTATAGAAAATATGGCAGCCGGAATTAGAAATGTGTCTGTAAAGCGAGGCCGAGATCCGAGAGATTATGCCTTGCTCGCATTCGGAGGAGCGGGGCCACTACATGCGTGTTATCTGGCTGAATGGTTAGGTATGGAAACAATCCTTATCCCACCTAGCCCGGGAGTAACCTCCGCCTATGGGCTTTTGCTGACCGATGTGAGAGTCGATCAGGTTCATACCGACGTGCAGAGAGAAGACAAAATCGATATCTTGAGGGTTCTAGAAAATTATCAGGAGCTCGAAAATAAAGTGGTGGCGAGATTGGCTTCCGAAGGCTTCGACAACAAAAACTCCTTGATAGAATATTTTGTAGATGCCCGATATTCTGGACAGGCCTACGAAATTCGATGCCCTATCAATCGAGGAGATTTAAAAGACTCGGCCAAATTCCTACAATCTTTGGAGCAATTCCATGCTTCTCATAAAGATCTCTATGGATATTCCTATGAAGGCAGAGAATATATTGAAGTCGTCAATTTAGGAGTAACAGGTTTAGGCTTGCTATCTCGGCCCAAGGTACCAACTCTAGAGTCTGCAGGGCCTGGCGGAAACAGCACACGTCGATCGCAAGCGGAAATCTATTTCCCTAGCCAAGATCAAACCATCAAATGCTCCACTTATCGACGTGAATTGCTGAGGGCGGGTAATCGAGTCAAAGGTCCTGCTGTGATCGAGCAATATGATTCAACAACCGTAGTTCACCCAAATTGGACAGCCTTAGTCGATGAATGGGGCAATCTGAAGCTAGAATTTTCAGCTTGATTTTTTGGAAGTAAAAAACATGGGTACGTCAAAAGAATTCTCTAAAACTTATTACGAAAAAGAAAACGAGGAACAGGCATTTGAACATTACGCTCCTTATCGGTACGGGAAAGTCGAAAAGGATGCCGTCCATTCGGAAGCTATCGATAAAATCAGAGAAAAACTAGACCCCATACTTGTAGATATAGTAGATGGGGGTATAGAAGCCGCCGTTATGGAGGCCGAAGCTGCTGTCGAACGGACTGCACGGTCTACAATTATTCGGGAACAGCATGATTACCGTGCCTCGGTGAATACCATTGACTGCCTTTCTGTTTCGAGAGTGTCCTGGGCTGCGACCGCGGATCCGATCCGCATGAAATATCCGATCGAAAATATAAATCCTGGTGATGTTTTTATTTATAATGATGTTTACGAGTCAGCTGGGACAATTGGACATCTACCGGATTATTGCGTGGTAACACCAATTTTCACCCAGACAAGATTAATTGGCTTCGCCCAAATTTTTGGCCATGTAAGCGATGTTGGAGGCCGAATGGCCGGATCCTGGCCCAACACATCCGAAAGCATCTTCGAAGAAGGCACACTTTGCCCTCCCGTAAAACTATATGCTAGCGAGCATTTAAACAGCGACCTCTATGACGTTTTGCTTCGAAACTCCAGATTCCCAGAAGACCTACGCGGAGATATCGACTCTTTTGTAGGTGCCAACGAAATCATACGCAGGCGGATAGTGGAGCTGTGTGATCGTTTTGGGACAGACGAAGTCGAAGCAGCTTTTTTTGAAATCATTGATCGCTGCGCCGAAGTTGTTCGTGAAAAAGGGTTGCCTTTTTTTCCTGAAGGCGAATTCACAGGGGAAGATTTCATTGAAAATGATGGTATTACTCTTGAAGAGCCTGTAAAGATGCAAATCACAGTTAGAAAGTACCCGGAAAAAATGATCCTGGACTTTGAAGGCACTAGCCCGGAAGCGAAAGGACCAATTAATTGGCCCTTAGATGGCAGGCATTACTCCAAATGGCTAGGGGCTTTCTTTAAAGCTCAAGTACCCGGCATTATTATCAATGAAGGAGTAACAGATGTTTTTAGGTGCTACGTTCCGAAAAAGACTATTTTGAGCTCGGAATTCCCTGCGCCAGTCGTATCTCGCATGACTTGCATGCTTCGTATGATAAGTGCCTATACAGTAGCCCTAGCTAAAGCTTTTGACGGAGAGGTTGTGGCAGACATGCAAAATATCCAGATTTACGGGCTATACGGCGATGATTTGGAAGGTAAACTTTTCCTTATGCGCGAAATTTTCGGAGCCGGCTCTGGGGCAAGACCTTATGCAGATGGTACAGACGCTGTAGACCTCGTCCCTTACTCGAAAAACCTCCCAGCGGAATTTATTGAACAACGATTTCCGGTGACGGTAGAGCGCGTAGGTCTCGCTATCGATTCTGGAGGAGCGGGAAAATATAGGGGTGGGCTCGGATACGTGAAAGAGATACGTCCATCGGTCGACGCGCACTATACTACTGTAACCGAACGAACCGCTTTCTCACCGATTGGAATAAAAGGAGGGAAAGCAGGAGCACCCGGCGGGTCTATAAAAAACCCGGGAACCCCTGACGAGGAACACGTTTTTTTTAGTCGCGATGCGGTTCCGGTAAAGTGTGGCGATTTAATCCGTTTAGTAACCCCTGGGGGCGGAGGATGGGGAGATCCTCTGGAGAGAGATGTAAAAGCTGTTCAATTAGACGTAGTCCGCAAGCTAGTATCGCTGAAATCCGCCGAATCTGACTATGGGGTCGTTATGGATACAGAAAACTTCGAAATCGACGAGGCAAAAACTAAAGCTCTACGTCTGAAAATCTCCAACCAAAGAGGGCCGGCCAAATTAATCGATCGAGGGGCTTACGCGCAGACATTGATCAAACAAGGGAAAATTTCTGTTAGCGAGCCAGAGCTTGAATCGGACGATCTCGCCAATGATGCCGTCTTAGAACACTATTGGAAAGACCTATACAAGTACAGCGACCGGAAAATCTAGATTCACCTTTTCGGTTCTTGCCCTT
>CAZXQY010000136.1:0-4339 GCA_964642505.1 uncultured Gammaproteobacteria bacterium
CAAAGTATATATTAAAAAACACGACAGCACAACGCTGGCAGACGATCTTTATTTAGGACCAGAATAAAACAGGTATTGAAGTTTATCAAATTGGGAGACAAAGAAAGTGCTAGGGCAGCATATGACGCGGCTGTTTCGGTAGTCGACAGAATGGCCAACAAAAAACTTATCCACAAAAATAGAGCTGCGCGGTATAAGTCCCGCCTCCTGAAGCACATCAGAGCAATGGCGTAAGCAATGTTGGCCGAACTCTTTAAAATTCTTCAATAAGCAAATTGTCTCTGTGAATAACTTCAGGCTCCCTAGAAAAACCGAGCACAGACTCTATCTCATGAGACGCCCGACCCCTTATAGAAAGACATTCTTTTGACGAATAGTTCACTATCCCTCTGGCCACGTCAGCCTCATCGTCATCAACTAGAATAACAACATCGCCTCTCTCAAACTCGCCGACTACATTTTTAATACCTACTGCCAACAAGCTTCTACCTTTTTCCCGCAATGCGGAACAGGCGCCACAATCCACAGTAATACGGCCTTTCGCCAAAACTATTCCTCCTAACCACTGCTTTCGAGACGCCAGTTTCTCTCGTTTCGAATACAACAAGGTTCCAACTCTTTTCCCCTGACCTATTTTACCGAGAACAATTTCATCTACGCCAGAGACAATGATAGTCGACGTTGCAGACCTCGCCGCTAGGCGGGCAGCTCTAAGCTTCGTCACCATCCCTCCACGCCCCCACTCTCCTCCTCCTTTAGCGTAGGAATCTAGTTCATTAGAATCAACAAGTGCTTCACGAATAAGTTTTGCGTTCTGATTAGTCCTAGGGTCTGCCGTCATAAGCCCTTCCTGATCGGTCAAAATCACCAACAAATCTGCTTCTATAAGATTGGAGACCAATCCTGCCAAAGTATCGTTGTCTCCTAAGCTAAGCTCCGTGGTAACAACCGTATCATTCTCATTGACCACTGGAACAACAGACAAATCCAGTAACGTCAGCAACGTCGTTCGAGCATTCAAATATCTTTGTCTATCGGCTAAATCATCATGTGTAAGAAGAATCTGTGCAGTCTTACACCCAACGTCTTCAAAAACTTCTGCCCACGTCCGAGCTAAGCCAATTTGACCAACGGCCGCTGCGGCCTGCAACTTATTGAGAACGTGGGGAGGTTGCCTCCAACCTAGACGTGAGGCTCCTTCTGCGACCGAACCTGAAGCAACAACAACGATTTGTCGGTCTGGACCTGCTAAATTTGCTATTTGCGAGGCCCAATTCCGCATTCTAGTCAAATTAAGCCCCAGCCCGTCGTTGGTAGCCAACGCGCTTCCTATTTTCACTACCCATCGTCTTGATTCGCCTAGACGACCGCGCATTTCTGCTAATTCCTGATTTTCCATAGCTATTTCTCAGAATTATTTTCTAACCATCGAGCCACTTCGCCCAATAACATTTTGATACCCGACCCATTCAGTGCACTGACCGAAAAAATCGGGCGTTCACAACCATCACTACGCAATTTATCTTTAAACATTTCCACTTTTTTTTCATCTACAACATCTATTTTATTCAAAATAATCCAGCAGGGTTTCTCGGCCAATTCACGGGAATACTTAGTTATCTCCTTGCTAACGACCTCGAACCGTTCACTCCATACCCTGTCCAAGTCTATTTCGGAAATATCGATAATGTGTAGTAAAAGTCGAGTTCTTTCCAGGTGCTTGAGAAACTGTAAGCCCAAGCCGGCACCCTCTGCAGCGCCCTCTATTATCCCCGGAATATCCGCAATCACAAAACTTTGAACATCCGACACCCGAACTACACCTAGACCCGGCCACAACGTCGTGAAAGGATAGCCGGCGATTTTGGGTTTCGCCGAAGAAGCCTTGGTTATAAAGGACGATTTACCTGCGTTAGGGAGACCCAATAGACCGACGTCAGCTAGAAGCTTTAATTCCAGCGTCAATTCTCTCTTCTCGCCTCGCTCACCCGGTGTTGTACGCCTGGGCGATCTATTAACGCTATTTTTGAACCTCGCGTTACCCTGCCCGCAACCACCTCCTTTCGCAACAAGTCTAGAGCTTCCATCAAATAACAGATCGCCAATAAGTTCGCCTGTGTCCTTATCATAAATTAGTGTTCCCACTGGAACCTCTATAAAAAGGTCTAGCGCCGATTGCCCTGTTCGGTTTCGACCAGCGCCCGGTTGGCCGTTCTCAGCACGAAAAACCCTCTTGAATCGAAAATCTACTAGGGTATTTATTCTCGCGTCCGCCTTCATGAACACGTTACCACCTGAACCACCATCTCCACCGTCAGGACCACCCCGAGGAATATATTTTTCTCGTCGAAAACTAAGACATCCGTCGCCACCCTTACCGGCCTCGACAACAATACTAACCTGATCTACGAATTTCATTTAACAATATTGAGTGGTAAAATTTTTGAAACTACCTGCAGAAACAAGAAACCCCGTTATTGAAACGGGGTTGATTACCTTTTAAACACTTTACGACGATATTTATTGGCTAGTCGCCACACTCACATATCGTCTTTTCCGAAGTCCTTTTCTTTCAAATTTCACATTCCCATCGACCAAAGAGAATAAGGTATGGTCTCTGCCACAACCAACGTTTTCGCCCGCATGAAAATGAGTTCCTCTCTGACGAATAATTATGTTCCCCGCTCTCACTGCTTCTCCGCCGTAGCGCTTTACGCCTAGCCTCTTTGATTCAGAATCGCGACCGTTTCGAGTGCTACCTCCAGCTTTTTTGTGTGCCATGTCCCTAAGTACTCCTGACTTCCATAATTTCTATTCTCGTGTAATTTTGTCTATGACCCTGGCGTCTTCGGTAATGTTTTCGGCGCTTAAATTTCACGATTTCTACTTTTTCGCCCCTGAACTGATCGATGATTTTCGCTTCTACTGTGGCTCCCTCTACATATGGCTTACCAATTGAAACATTCCCGTCGTCCATGACCATAAGCACCTCTTCAAAGTTTACGGATACACCAACGTCAGAACCAATCTTTTCTACATTAAGCTTGTCACCAGCACAAACCTTATATTGTTTACCACCTGTCTTAAAAATCGCTTGCATTATAAGTAGACTCGCCATAAATTCTTTTGGATTAGTCATTGCCAAGAGGTCGCTTAGCGCGTAATCTCTTGCAACGGTCGCCACTAAAACCAGACGGTGATTAGGTTTTAGTGCTTAGGCGCGGTATTCTACAGCAGATCTGTTCAAACAAACAACAAAAAAGTGATCGAGCAGGTCAATTTTCTCAATCGAAATTAGCCTTAAGAGCACTACAAAAAAACTAAAGTGGCAAGCATACTAAAACCTTCGGAAAATGCCGATTTAAAAAGTAATGTAATAGACGATCTGCAAAAGGTCGACGAAATGATAAAAGGGCAATTCAATTCCGACATCGAACTCGTTAATAAATTGAGTCTGCATATTTTTGAAAGCGGGGGAAAGCGAATCCGGCCACTTCTAGTCCTTATATCAGCTAAAGCAGCCGGTTATACGGGCCGAAATCACGTTACATTGGCCGTGATTTTAGAACTGATACACACCGCAACTCTTTTGCATGATGATGTGGTAGATGCTTCCCAATTACGGCGCGGACGGGATACGGCTAATTCGATTTGGGGCAATGAAGCCAGTGTTCTCGTTGGAGATTTTCTGTATTCGAAAGCATTTCAAATCATGGTTGAATTAGGCAATCAAAGAGTTTTAGCAATTTTAGCAGAGGCTACGAATACTCTCGCCGAAGGTGAAATCATGCAACTAATCAACCGTCGGAATCCTGAGATAACAGAAGAACGATATTTGGCAACGATCCACAGCAAAACCGCTAAATTATTTGAGTCAGCCTCGCTATTAGGAGCGGTAACGGCCAACTGCGACGGCAAAATAGAAAAGTCGTTGGCGAAATTTGGGAGACATCTAGGTACCTCGTTCCAATTGGTGGACGACGCGTTAGACTATTTTTCGGACTCAACTAAACTCGGTAAAAATATTGGGGACGATTTAGCAGAGGGAAAACCAACTCTACCCCTTCTTTATGCCATGTGGAACGGAAATGAAACGCAATCCAAATTAATAGAGAACGCCATTCACACTGGAGGCCTCGATCGACTTAATGAAATCATAGAGGCCATAGAAAGTACCGGTGGATTTTCTTACACCCTGAAAATAGCTGGGTTGGAAGCAGAAAAGGCGGCGTCTGCACTAACTAGCGTTCCTTCGTCGGTGTATAAAGACGATCTAGAGCGTCTGTTGAAATTCGCGGTATCAAGATCGTGGTAGTCGGGGTGTAGCTCAGCTTGGTAG
>CAZXQY010000137.1:0-4274 GCA_964642505.1 uncultured Gammaproteobacteria bacterium
AAATTTGACGAACCGGTACGGGGATACTGATGGCTTCGTTAGACTCTCGAAACCAGGTTTTGACTTAAATAATCTAAATTCCTTAGTGCTGCTGGAGCATCATTGTGGCGCCGCCTGTGGAACGGGGCGGTTCCTCCATTTGCGCAGAAACAAGGCTGACGATTGGGTTATCGCCAATTCGCTATTATTGTGGATGGCATACTGAAATGTCCTCGGAGAACAATCGAAAAACGATCCGAGTCTGCGTTTTTTGCGGCTCACGGGAAGGCAACGATTTTTTTTTGAAAAATGCTACGAGAGTCGGTAGAGAATTAGCTTTAAGAGGATTAAGATTAGTATATGGGGGTGGTTCCGATGGTTTAATGGGTGCTGTCGCTCTCGCTTACAATGAAGGAGGTGGCAAGGCCATCGGAGTGATTCCGGACTATCTAGACCAAACCAGCCCGAGTGAATCCCTTTTTTTCGAAAAACAGGTCGTGGAGGACTTGTTTGAGCGGAAAAAAAAGATGATAAAAATGGCCGATGCCTTTATTGCGCTACCAGGTGGTATTGGAACGTTGGACGAAATCAGTGAAGTGCTAGCTCTGCTTCAATTAAACCAATTGACCAAACCACTAGGACTTCTCAACCTCAGTAACTACTACGCCCCTTTGGTCGATGTTTTATACCACTTCAAGAAAAACCGTTTCTTAGATGCGAGTATCGAAGAATATCTCTACGTGAGTGACGATATCAGCGAACTTTTAACCAAAATAGTGGGGCAGGTGTAAGTGCGTACCGATGAAAATTTGACTGCTGTCATCTTTGATATGGATGGAACGCTTATAGACTCCGAACCTATTTTCAAAAAGATAGCAAAACGGAGTGCCTCTGAACTCGGGTATAATATTGAAGATGATGTTTATAACGGATGGGTTGGTCTCCCTAGGGAATCACTCGAAAAGGCTATCATAGAATCTTTAGGCAAAAATTTTCCCATGACAAGATTCAAAGAGATTTTTGCGGAAAATTGGATATCGTATACGGAACTCAACGGTATTTCTCCTAAATCTGGAATACCAGATTTACTAGAATCTTTAGTCGACCTCGAAATTGCTATGGCTGTTGCCACCTCTACACCGACTCGGCAAGCTCAGCGTTCACTTGAAATCGCAAAGATTAAAACTTTTTTTAAATTTGTTGTTGGTGGAGATCAAGTGAAATGCGGAAAACCTGCACCTGATATTTTTCTTAAGGCGGCCTCTATTTTAAATACCTCTCCGAAACAATGTGTTGCAATAGAAGATTCGGCAATTGGGATTAAATCGGCGAATGCCGCTGGAATGCTAACTATTTTAATTCCTGACACTATTTTCCCGGGCCCAGAAATTGTTGCGCTGGCAGATTACGTCCTGCATTCGTCAGAGGCAGCTGGTAATGTTATCCAGTTAGCATTTAATGGCGCGCTGCACGAAGTCTAAAACACATAAACGGAAACCCTTAGCCTCAAACACAAAATTTATACGGCAGCAGTATTAAACGATGAGAAATTGCACCATTGAAACTGTTACAGGAGATATAGTAGATTTTAAAGGTGACGCGATAGTTAATGCTGCGAACAATTCTCTTTTGGGTGGAGGAGGAGTAGATGGAGCCATTCATTCTGGCGCGGGCCCACAGCTACTAGAAGAATGCCGACAACACGGAGGATGCCCCACTGGTGAAGCCAGGGTGACGCTAGGCTATAATTTAGAAGTAAAATACATAATACATACGGTCGGCCCCGTCTGGGTTAGCGGAGATTCCGGAGAACAAAATTTGTTGGCCTCTTGCTATTTTTCGTGTCTTAAAGCCGCGAAAGAATTAAAAATCACAAGCATTGCGTTTCCAGCGATTAGTTGTGGAGTGTATGGATATCCGCCAAAGCAAGCTGCTGCGGTTGCGGTGGAAAGTCTAAAAACTTATAGCGCGACACTGAATTTATCCTGCAAATTGACTATCTTTTGCTTTAGCCGGGCCATGTCAGCTACCTACAACGAAATACTAAATCTATCTCATGAAAGATGAACTTTCAAAACCGGAACAAAACACCCTTGCTCTAGTGTATGACTTTGACGGCACGCTGACTCCGCAACCTATGCAGGAATACACGGTATTGCCTGAACTAGAGCTAGAGGCGGAAGATTTCTGGAATGAAGTAGATGAAGAAAGAAATCGTACTGGAGGAGATCCCATCCTAACTTATATGCGCTTATTAATTGAAAAAATTGAAGAACGCAAGGCACATCTAAGCCGCGACTCTCTACGGAAACTCGCTACTTTGATCGAGTACTATCCAGGTGTGGAAACTTGGTTCAATCGAATAAACAAATACGTAGCCGAAAAAAGCAATAGTATGGTGGACACTCGACATTACATTGTTTCGGCGGGATTAGGTGAAATATTGGAAGGAATTAGCATAAAGAAGTTTTTTAGGAAGATTTATGCCTCCCAGTACTACTTCGATCATCACGAAGTAGCGCGATTTCCGACTACCGTAATAAACGATACAGCTAAAACTCAATACCTATTTAGAATTAATAAAGGTTTGGAAGAAACATCAGAAGACATAAACAGTTTCATGCCAGAAGTCGACCGACCAATTCCGTTCAGAAACATGTTATACATTGGTGATGGACTAACTGACGTCCCTTCTATGAGTGTTGTGAAAAATTATGGGGGTTACGCGATCGCAGTACACAAGCCGAACGATAGTAAGACAATCGGTGTCTGCCGCCAATTACTCGCTGCAAATAGAATAGACTTCTTCTCAAGCGCAGACTATAGCCACAAGTCGGATCTGGAGCATTTAGTTCATAAGGTTCTAGATTTAATGCTCGCCCGCGCTGCCTTTGAAAAGGAACGAGTGCACTTTACGTGTCAGGAAAACCGAGAAATAGATGATTAAACGACACGAAATAATGGTGGTTGTTCTATTAGGCTCCATGTTGACAGGCTGCAGTGGAAATTCTCAACAAAAGAACGATGCTCAGGACTCCTTAAATCAGACTACAACTCCACGCAATATACTAAACGCCAGGATAGTCAACCGAGGCGAAAACGATAATTTTCCTTATCTTACTGTGGGGAAATTTGTAGAATTAGCTGACAGGTATCAATCCTGCCAATGCACCACGTCGAGATTTGTCAGGCGATGGGAAAAAACAAAAACCGGGTATTTACTGTATTCCTATTTTAACGATAGCCAACCTATTGAATTTACCTGTGATACGACTAAAGATGATGTCTCTTGCTTCGTTAGGGAAGTGGATAGGGGAGTGAAAATACAGAATCTTAATGAAAGATTTGCGCCCGGTTCCTCTCTAATTAAATTTATATACGATAAAGGTGTAAGATGCATGGAAAGTAATCCCTGCCAATAATTTAGAATTAAATTTAATAATTTATTCTCTACTTTTACAGGAAATGAAAATCTCTTTCGGAACCGGAAGATTTAAGTAGAAAAGGACGCGCAAAAATGGCGGTAAAAGAAGACACGAACCTAGACGAAACCAAGGAGTGGATCGACGCCCTGCAGGCTGTTGTCGAGCTTGAAGGTAGCGAGAGAGCGCATTTTCTTCTTGAAAAGCTCATAGATAACGCCAGACGTTCGGGAGTGAATCTCCCTTATTCAGCCGAGACAGCCTACATCAATACGATCCCTCCTCAAGCAGAAATCTACACACCAGGTGATCCGGCGATAGAAGTGCGAATCCGATCGATTAGCAGATGGAACGCTTTAGCCATGGTAGTCAAAGCGAACAGAAAAAACAGCGAATTAGGCGGTCATATCGCCAGTTATGCTAGCGCGGCAACCTTGTATGACGTTGGATATAACCACTTCTGGAGAGCTGCCAATGATACTCACGGAGGCGATCTCGTTTTCTTTCAAGGACACTCTGCTCCTGGAGTCTATGCGAGAGCCTATCTTTTAGGCCTAATAAGTGAACGGGAACTAGATAACTTCCGACAAGAGGTCGACTCGGGCGGATTATCCTCATATCCCCATCCCTGGCTGATGCCAAACTTCTGGCAATTTCCCACCGTCTCGATGGGATTAGGACCCATAATGGCCATTTATCAGGCTCGTTTTATGCGCTACCTATCAAACCGCGGCCTTATCGAAGGACTAGACAGAAAGGTTTGGGCTTTCATGGGGGATGGTGAAATGGACGAGCCCGAAGCTTTTGGGGCCGCCGCCCTGGCATCACGAGAAAAATTGGACAACCTAATTTTCGTTATAAATTGTAATCTCC
>CAZXQY010000138.1:0-4175 GCA_964642505.1 uncultured Gammaproteobacteria bacterium
GTCGCGAAGATTTTTGAATAGAACTTGTTAATTTTTGTACCAGGTATTTTGAAAGGACGGCCACTTTTTGGAACGGATTCAGGCCAGTAGCTCAATTGGCAGAGCGGCGGTCTCCAAAACCGCAGGTTGGGGGTTCGATTCCCTCCTGGCCTGCTGTATCAATTATTGTGGGCTGCAGATTTTTTTATGAACGCTAAAACGGACCAAAACAATTATGCAGATCAACTAAAGTTAGGCTTCTCAATTGTACTGATAGCGGCCGGAATTTTAGGTTTTTACTATTTTGATGGGCTTTCTTCTCTTTTTAAAGTAGTCGGCTTAATAGCTTTGGTTGGTGTAGCAATAAGTGTTGCTTGGAATACTGAAAAGGGTAGGGAAACCGTAACCTTTTTGAGAGAGGCGCAGATCGAGGTAAGAAAGGTTGTATGGCCAACTCGCCAGGAAACCTTACAGACGACCTTTTTTGTCCTGGTGGTCGTTTTGATTTTCGCTATTCTTCTTTGGCTGCTTGATCTTCTGCTGAGCAGCATAGTGAATGCTTTGATTTGATTTTAGAGGTGAAATTGTGGATTTAAATTGGTACGTAGTTCATTCGTATTCAGGCTATGAGAACCAGGTGAAGCGTTCGCTAGAGGACAGGATAGAACGCGGGGGAATGGAATCCAAATTCGGGCAGATTTTGGTGCCGACAGAAGAAGTTGTGGAAATGAGGGATGGTCAAAAGCGTAAAAGTGATCGAAAATTTTTCCCAGGATATGTTTTGGTGGAAATGTCGATGGACGATGATTCATGGCACTTAGTAAAAGATTGTCCAAAAGTAATGGGTTTTATTGGAG
The DNA here is from genome assembly GCA_964642505.1 of uncultured Gammaproteobacteria bacterium. Classification (GTDB taxonomy): domain Bacteria; phylum Pseudomonadota; class Gammaproteobacteria; genus TMED69. The sequence continues at coordinate 837 of CAZXQY010000138.1, forward strand.
GAACAAGCGATAGGCCTACTCCGATATCGGAGAAGGAAGTAAATGTTATTCTTGACAGGATAAGTGATGGCGCAGCCAAGCCTCGGCCAAAAGTACTATTTGAAGTTGGAGAAGTTGTGCGGGTAATAGATGGGCCTTTTGCAGATTTTAACGGAGTTGTCGAAGAAGTGAATTACGAAAAAAGCCGTTTGAGGGTTGCAGTAACGATTTTCGGGCGCTCAACTCCTGTTGAGTTGGAATTTAGTCAGGTTAGTAAAGATTGACGATGTTATATTATTTTAAAAATCAAACTAGTCGATCTGTTAGACAGGTAAGTTAATGGGGTTAAGTTGAGTGGCAAAGAAAATAGATGCTTTTATAAAACTGCAAGTGCCGGCGGGGCAAGCTAATCCTAGCCCTCCGGTAGGTCCGGCTTTAGGTCAACACGGGCTTAATATAATGGACTTCTGTAAATCTTTTAATGCGAAAACGCAGGAGCTAGAGGGAGGGTTGCCTGTTCCTGTTGTGATCACAGTATTTTCAGACAAAAGTTTTACGTTTGAAACTAAGAGCCCCCCAGCTTCGGTGCTGTTGAGAAAAGCAGCAGGTGTGCAGAAGGGAAGCGGAGTGCCGCATATGGAAAAAGTGGGGAAAGTTAATAGGGAACAGCTAGAACATATTGTTAAGTCCAAGGAAGGAGATTTAACTGCGGCTGATATGGATGCGGCCGTAAGGACGATAGCAGGTACTGCTCGTAGTATGGGCCTGGAAGTTGAAGGAGTTAACGATGCCTAAAGGTGGTAGAAGACTAACCAAAATAAGAGAGACATTGGGAGATGTTGAGGTGGAAAGGAGCGTTGAAGATGCCCTCAATTTGCTGAAGGAAGTCGGGACGGTCAAGTTTGATGAGTCTGTGGATGTGGCGATTAACCTCGGGATAGATTCTAAAAAATCGGACCAAGTAGTCAGAGGCTCAACTGTCTTACCGCATGGCCTAGGTAAAGCCGTCCGGGTTGCTCTGTTTGCGGATGGACCTGAGGCACAGATTGGTGCTGAGGCAGGTGCAGATATAGTTGGCATGGAAGATCTTGCTGAGGATGTCAAAAAAGGGAAAATCGACTTTGATTTGGTGGTCGCGACTCCTGCTTCTATGAGAATTGTGGGCCAACTGGGTCAGATATTGGGCCCCAAGGGTCTTATGCCTAACCCGAAAGTTGGGACAGTGACTTCCGACGTAGGATTGGCAGTGAAAAACGCTAAAGCTGGGCAGGCGCAATTTCGGGCTGATAAATCCGGAATAGTGCACTGTTCCATAGGCAAGGCTTCTTTTACTATAGATGCTCTGAAAGAGAATTTAGAAGCCGTCGTGAGTGAGGTTCGAAAGTCCAAGCCTAGCTCGTCAAAAGGTGTCTATATGCAATCTATTTCGTTGTCAACAACGATGGGGCCTGGAGTGGTAATTGATATGGGCTCCATTGCCGCTTTGTCGTAGGGAGTAGTGGATTTATTTTTTAGAAAGATCTTGTGTCAACAAAAGACGTTATGCAATTTTCGTCGAAGACCGAGGGCCCGCTGTGGCGGTTAATCAGTCCCCTCGTAGACGGAGTGATAGTAGCGATGTTTAGGCTGATAGCTACCCTCCGTAAGATCTTACGGTTACGTTTTAGATTGGTTTTGGCAAAGCAAGGGCTAAGCTATCTGAAATAGGAAGGTATATTTAATTAAGGAGATCTAGATGGGTCTGAATGTCGAGCAGAAGAAAGCTATTGTCGCTGACATGCATGAAATACTCGGTAAAAGCCAGGCGATAGTAGCCGCTGATTACCTCGGGTTGACCGTTACGGAAATGACAAAACTAAGGGCCCAGGCGCGGGCGGCAGGCGTCCAGGTAAAAGTGCTGAAAAATACCTTAGCTAAACGGGCTATTGCCGGGACAGAGCATGAGTGCCTTGCTGATAGTCTTGTGGGTCCGTTGATTCTGATCATTTCTCAGCACGACCCAGGTGCCGGAGCGCGCCTTGTAAAGGACTTTTCAAAGGAAAATGAAAATCTGGTAGCTAAAGTTATTGCTTTCGGCGGGGAAGCTAGGCCATCTTCGGATCTAGCATTGCTGGCTGCTATTCCGACCTTGGATGAAGCTCGTTCAAATTTATTGTCGATGCTAGGTGCGCCGGCAACGTCGTTTCTGCGGCTTCTTAAGGAGCCGTCAAGCGTTTTTGTTCGGGTGTTGGCGGCCAAAAGCCGAAAGTCAGAATAGTTTCGTTGAAACTCAAATTGCACACAAAATTTATAATTTTTAAAAATTAGGAGAAGTAGAAAATGGCGGTTTCCAAGGAAGATTTGATAGAAACTCTCAGTGGTATGTCTATTCTTGAGGTCACCGAGTTGGTGTCTGCGTTGGAGGAGAAATGGGGTGTGTCTGCCGCAGCGGCAGTCGCGGCTCCGATAGCAGCTGGCCCGTCTGATGGAGTAGAAGGCGCGGAAGAAGCGAAGGAGGAGTTTGATGTCGTTATGTCAAGCTTTGGCGATAATAAGGTGTCGGTTATTAAGGCGGTTAGAGCTATAACAGGGTTAGGGCTTAAGGAGGCGAAGGAGATGGTCGAAGGAGCCCCGTCTACTGTAAGAGAAGCCGCACCTAAAGCCGAAGCAGAAGAGTTTAAGAAACAATTGGAGGAAGCCGGAGCTAGCGTGGAATTAAAATAGTAGCTTTTTGGCATGCAACAGTTTTTTGTTGTCAAGGCAGCAGTTGAAATCTTTGAAAAATCTGCGGGCGGATCATCTGTTTCCCGGTTTTCAGCAGATTTTCAAATTGTCTAATTAATGTTCTCTCAAAACGAATAGGAAGTTAATTTTCATGGGATACTCTTATACCGAGAAAAAACGAATCCGGAAAGATTTTAGTAAAACCTCTCCAATCAAGGAGATTCCTTATCTTTTAGAAACGCAGATACAATCTTACGAAAGGTTCCTGCAGGAAAACGTTCTTCCAGATGAAAGGAACGAGCGGGGGCTTCATGCCGCATTTAAATCTGTTTTTCCTATAGAGAGCTATTCAGGAAATGCCGTACTCGAGTACGTGGCCTATAGATTAAGTACTCCTACTTTCGACGTTAAAGAGTGCCAGGTGAGAGGATCAACTTACGCCTCCTCTTTGAGAGTAACGGTAAGGCTAGTGATATACGACAAAGAATCAGGTTCCGAAAAGGTTGTGAAAGACGTGCGAGAACAAGAGGTCTATATGGGTGAGCTACCTTTAATGACTAAAACTGGCACATTTGTAATTAACGGAACGGAGCGGGTAATAGTTTCCCAACTACATCGATCTCCTGGGGTATTTTTCGATCATGATAAGGGCAAAAC
>CAZXQY010000139.1:0-4099 GCA_964642505.1 uncultured Gammaproteobacteria bacterium
TCTTTTATCTTTCCAAAAACAAGTGGTTGCTGCTGAGGTTATTGTAATACCTCTTTCTTGCTCTTGCTCCATCCAATCCATGACAGCAGCACCATCATGAACCTCACCTATCTTGTGAGAAACTCCTGTATAATAAAGTATTCTTTCAGTAGTAGTGGTCTTACCAGCATCTATATGTGCCATAATTCCAATATTTCTATATTTTTTTAACTCAGTTTTCCTTGACATTTTTTACCACCTATAATGAGCAAATGCTCTATTCGCTTCAGCCATCTTATGAGTGTCTTCTTTTTTTTTAACTGAGTTTCCTTTATTCTCGTGAGCATCAATAAATTCTTGCGATAACCTCTCAATAATAGATTTTTCATTTCTCTTTCTTGAAGCATCCACAATCCATCTTATTGCTAAAGCTTGAGCTCTATCAGATCTTACTTCAACTGGAACTTGATAAGTTGCTCCGCCAACTCGCCTAGATCGAACTTCAATGCCTGGTTTAACATTATTCAAAGCATTTTTAAACAAATCTATTGGACTTTTAATTTTAAGTTTCTCTGAAGCAATATTCAATGCACTATAAACAATTCTCTCTGCTATTGATTTTTTACCATCAACCATAATAATATTTACGAACTTTGACAAAACCCTATCGTTGAAACGCGGGTCAGGCAATACATCTCTTTTGTCTACTCTTCTTCTTCTTGACATAAAAAAAACTCACTTAGGTCTCTTTGCACCATATTTGGATCTTCTTTGTTTTCTATTTTTGACACCCTCTGTATCTAGTACACCCCTCAATACATGATACCTTACACCTGGAAGATCTTTAACTCTTCCTCCCCTAATCATAACAACTGAGTGCTCTTGAATATTATGTCCTTCACCTGGAATATAACTTGTAACTTCAAAACCATTGGTTAATTTCACTCTTGCAACTTTTCTAAGTGCTGAATTAGGTTTTTTTGGTGTAGTAGTATAAACTCTAGTACACACACCTCTTTTTTGAGGGCATCTCTCCAATGCTGGGACTTTATTCCTCTTCGTTTGCTTAGATCTAGGAGATCTAATCAGTTGGTTTATAGTAGGCATAAAAAATTCCTTAAGTTTTTAGTAAATTGTGTTTGACAACAACGCCACGACCAATTATTCGTTGCATACTAATACATCCTTGCTAAGAGTCAATAATAGAAATAAAAAACGATAAAAATTATTTTGGAGAAACTTCACCTTGTTTTTCAGCTTTATCATCAGCTTTACTTAATAATTCTTTGTCCTTTTTTGACGCTTCAACTTTTACTCGTGACATAAAAGAACCTGTACCACAAGGAACAAGCCTTCCAACAATTACATTTTCCTTTAAACCAAATAAATTATCAACTTTTCCAGAAACAGCCGCCTCAGTTAAAACTCTAGTAGTTTCTTGAAAAGATGCTGCTGAAACAAAACTATCTGTTTGCAAAGAGGCTTTTGTTATTCCCAAAAGTATTTCATGGCCTTTTGCTAAATTATAACCTTGAGAATGTGCCTTATTATTAATTTCAACAAATTCTTTTTTACTTATCTGTTCACCAGCAAGAAGCGTTGTCTGTCCAGGATCTGTTATCTCAACTTTCTGCATCATTTGCCTAACTATAACCTCAATGTGTTTATCATTAATTTTTACTCCTTGAAGTCTATAAACATCCTGAACCTCTTTGATCAAATAAGAAGCTAAAGCCTCTACACCTTTTATTCTAAGTATGTCATGAGGAACAGCACTTCCATCAACTAAAACATCTCCAACCTCTACATAATCACCCTCTTGAACAGTAAGGTGTTTAGATTTTGAAATAATATACTCAACAGGCTCAATAGAAGCATCCTTAGGCTTTATAGAAATTTTTCTTTTCATTTTGTAGTCTTTCCCAAACTCAATTGTACCTGAAACTTCAGCAATAATAGCATGATCTTTAGGTTTTCTTGCCTCAAAAAGCTCAGCAACTCGAGGCAAACCACCTGTTATATCTTTAGTTTTTGAAGATTCTTTTGGAACTCTAGCAATGACATCTCCTTCCTTTATTTGTTTTCCATCAGTTATAGTTATAATTGAATCAACGGTTAAGTCATACCTTGCCAAGCTTCCATTTTCTAAGATCAAAATCTCACCATTTTTTGCTTTATCATGAATTTCAACTCTCGGCTCTAAATCTTGGTTTTTAACTTGTTGTTTCCAGTCAGTAACTATGTTACTTGAAATACCTGTTGAATCATCAATTATCTGACGGGTTGTAATTCCTTCTTCAAGATCTTTAAAAACTACGAAACCATTAATCTGTGACATTATCGGCAGAGTAAATGGATCCCATTCAGCTAACAGGTCTGATGCCTTGACTGATGACCCATCAGCAAAATTAATTTTTGACCCAAATGGCAATCTATGTTTAGCTTTTTCCTTACCAACATCATCTAATAGAGACAAAGAAGCATTTCTTGACATGTTAATTAGATTTCCTGAGCTATCTTTAGAAGTTTTTAAATTCAGAAACTTTATTTTTCCATCAAATTTTGATTCTATGTTAGAGATCTCAGACCCTTTTTGTGCAGCTCCTCCAATATGAAATGTTCTCATAGTCAATTGAGTGCCCGGTTCACCAATTGATTGAGCAGCAATTACACCAACCGCCTCACCAGTATTTACAGGTGTCCCTCTAGCTAAATCTCTACCATAGCATTTTCCGCAAACACCAAACCCAGCTTCACAACTTAGAACAGAGCGAATTTTTATTTTGTCAAAGTTTGCATCATCAATTAACTTCAAATGCTCCTCGGTAACAATTTCACCAGAACTAGCAATTTTTTTATTATTTTTTTTATCAAATAAATCTTCAGAAAGAGTTCGACCTAAAAGTCTTTCGGACAAAGGCTCAATCACTTCCCCACCTTCAACCACAGCTTCAGTTGTGATATACTTATTTGTAAAACAATCTTCAATTGTTATAATACAGTCTTGAGCAACATCAACCAATCTTCTTGTTAAATAACCAGAATTAGCTGTTTTTAATGCAGTATCAGCAAGTCCTTTTCTTGCTCCATGGGTAGAGTTAAAATACTCTAAAACTGTAAGACCTTCTTTAAAGTTTGAAACAATTGGAGTTTCAATGATTTCACCAGAAGGCTTTGCCATTAACCCTCTCATACCAGATAATTGTTTTAATTGAGCTGCAGACCCCCTTGCTCCAGAGTCAGCCATCATATAAACAGAGTTGTAATTAGAAACTTGATCTTTTTCACCAGGAACCATTATTTTCATCATTTCATCAGCAACCGAATCAGAACATTTAGCCCAAGCATCAACAACTTTATTGTACTTTTCACCTTTCGTAATTAAGCCTTCAGAATATTGCTTTTCATAACTTTTTACCTTCTTTTCAGTTTCCTTCAACAAATCTGATTTGGCTTTTGGAATTAATAAATCATCTTTTCCAAAAGATATACCAGCTTTACATGCTTCTCTAAAACCCAATTCCATTAGCTTGTCAGCAAAAATCACAGTTTTTTTCTGACCACAATGTCTGTAGACCATATCTATAGCATTACTAATTTCTTTTTTGGTCAGTGTTCGATTAATAATATCAAACTTAACTTTTGGGTGCTTTGGAAGAATTTCACTCAACAACATTCTTCCAGGGGTTGTTAAAACAGTTATTGTGACTGGCTCATAGTTTTCATCAACTGTTTTATATCTACATTTTATTTTAGATTGAAGAGAAATTATATTTTCATCTAACGCTATTACAAGCTCGCTAACATCCGAAAAAATCATTCCTTCACCTTTGGAACCTTGGCTTTCTAAACTCAAATAGTATAACCCCAATATCATATCTTGAGATGGCACAATAATAGGTTTCCCGTTTGCTGGAGACAAAATATTATTTGTAGACATCATAAGAACTCTGGCTTCTAATTGTGCTTCAAGAGATAAAGGCACATGAACTGCCATCTGGTCACCATCAAAATCAGCGTTAAATGCAGTACATACAAGAGGGTGAAGTTGTATAGCTTTACCTTCTATTAGGATTGGTTCAAATGCTTGAATGCCAAGTCTATGAAGCGTGGGAGCTCT
>CAZXQY010000140.1:0-4046 GCA_964642505.1 uncultured Gammaproteobacteria bacterium
TCGCCTATTTATAAAAACATACCCTTAAATCTATATCCTAAACTCCGGTTAATCGACACAATATCCATACCACTAGACATTGGATCACCTCCTTTTGAATATTGAAAGTTACAGTATAAGTATTTTTATCGATCCAAAAAAGACTAAAATACTTCCCGAGCGAGTAAATCTAGCTCCTTTTGAATTTCCGAGGACTTTCGATTTAGAAGCCATAGAATCACCTCTTCAACACCTAACGAAGAAAAATTCTCGATATCTTCCGAATGGCGCCATTGTCCTTCTGCTCCTAAGACCCGGACTCTACAAAGATTGGGTTTATCCGCATCTTCGAATAACGTCGAAATACGATCAAGGCCTTCTCGCAATTGGTTACAACTTTCAACCACTGGTAACCAACCATCTCCCCACTCGACGATTCTTTTAAAAACTCGAGGAGACCACTGACCATCAAACATGATACTTGGCAAATAAACTGGCGGAGAAGGTTTCTGGGTTGGTTTAGGGAATGACCTAATTGGAGGGAATTGGTAGTAAGATCCTGAGTAAGCCGATTCCTCATGCTCCCAACATGCCCGCATTGCGCCCACAGCATCTTTTACCTGCGACCATCTACGGTCGAAATCCCCTCCGAGTATTTCATTTTCTTCTCTGTTCCACCCAGCTCCTATTCCAAAATGAAACCGCCCTCCAGAATAGCTATCCAAAGATGCTATCTCCTTGGCAAGATGAATGGGATGTCTTTCCGGCACCAACAACACCGCGGTACCTATCTCCAGCTTGTTTGTCACCGTCGCCGCCCGCATTAAAGCTATTAATGGGTCTGGCATTTGCCACAGATATTCAGGATCTGGGCCTTCACCCGGATTGCCGGGGTATTTTGTCGAATACGTTACCGGCAACATAATATGATCGGGCACCCAATAAGAAGAAAATCCTAATTCTTCCGCATGTTTAGCAACGATTGCGGGATCAGCGTCCTGATCGGGCAATATCGAGAAAACACCTACTCTCATTTCGAGCACTCCATTTTTAAGAATTTATAATTGATCTAATTTTGATGAATCCACCCAAGACTATTCGTGCCACACCCTTGAGAACTCGCCATGCCAACAAAATCATACAACTTCGTATCAGCCAGATGGGAAGGTACTATAGATTTCAAACTTCTAAAAATATTCTCGACTCTACCAGGGTGTTGTGCTTCCCATTCATTCAACATTTTCTTAACCTTTACTCTCTGTAAATTATTTTGAGAGCCGCAAAGATTGCAAGGAATGATCGGGAAACGAGCCGACTCCGAATAATTAAACAAGTCGGACTCTCGACAATACGCTAACGGCCTAATCACCACATGTTTCCGATCGTCACTCTCCAATTTAGGGGGCATCGCCTTAAGTTTAGAGCCAAAGAACATATTCAGAAACAATGTTTCCACGATATCATCTCTATGATGACCCAAGGCTATCTTGTCGATCCCGTTTTCCGCTGCGAATCGGTAAATTATTCCCCTTCTTAGGCGAGAGCATAGTCCGCACATCGTCCTCCCTTCAGGAACAGTTCGGTTTACAATTGAATACGTATCCGCTTCTACAATCTTATAGGATAAATTAAGATTTTTAAGGTAATTGCTCATTACACCACTCGGATAACCAGGTTGCTTTTGATCTAGGTGAAATACCATTAACTCGAAATGGACTGGGGCTTTTTTTTGGAGCTGACTGAGCATGTCCAACAAAGTGTAGGAGTCTTTACCGCCTGACAAACATACTAAAACCTTATCTCCTTGCTCGATCATATTATAATCAGCTATCGCTGTGCCTACTTGCCTTCTAATCTTTTGACATAACTTGTCACGAGCATACTTTCTCTTTTTTTGGATGGAACCCCTTTTCTCGGGTTTATAAGCAGGATTTTCATTTATTTTTGAAGACATAAAATTCATATACCAGATGGATTATTAGTTAACATAGATATAGCACCTATTCTACAATACTATTCCGGTATCATCGCAAGAGAAACTGCTAATGGAGAAAGCTTTCGGAGGCAGAAAAATAATCCATGTTGATATGGATGCCTTTTACGCTTCAGTTGAACAAAACGATCATCCTGAATACCGAGGACTGCCTTTGGTGGTTGCGTGGAAAAGCAACCGCTCTGTGGTTTGTGCCGCTTCCTATGAAGCTCGACGATATGGAATTCGATCCGCAATGCCCCATGCAGAGGCGATTCGAAAATGTCGCTCCGTGATTTCCGTACCGCCAAACTTTGAAAGATACCGGGCTATCTCTAGAGAGATACACGAAATATTTCAGTCTTATACTAAAATTGTAGAAAAACTTTCATTAGACGAAGCATATTTGGATGTAACTCAAAACCTTAAGGGAATCCCCACCGCCACGGAGTGTGCAGAAAAAATAAGAGGGGATATAAAGTCCTCAACCGGCCTGACAGCCTCCGCTGGCGTTGCACCAAATAAATTCCTCGCAAAAATCGCGTCTGACTGGAACAAACCTGACGGAATTTGGGTCGTTAAACCCCATCAAATTCTTACTTTTCTGAGACCTTTACCGTTGCGAAAAATAATGGGCGTCGGCAAAGCAACGGAAAAAAAGCTGATCGGACTTAACATCACTACAATGAAAGAACTTCAGAATTGTTCAATGGGATTTCTGACCAATCATTTTGGTAAATTTGGTTCTAGACTATATCATCTGGCCCGCGGCGTAGACGATAACCCGGTCCTTCCTGAAAGACCTCGAAAATCGCTCTCGAAAGAAAAAACCTTTGAAACGGACCTTACCTTAGACGAAATTAAGCAACTAGCACCGGATCTCGTTAAAGAAACTTGGAAAGAATTACAAAAAGCCAATAAGACACCGAAGACTATTATAATTAAACTTAAAACTTCCGAATTCAAAACCATCTCTAGGCAGATGAATATCGAAGGCAATTTATTAGAGCTGAAGGAAATGAAAAAATTAGCTTGTCAGATATTGTCAACAATCGACCTACCCCTAAAAACCAAATATCGACTTTTAGGTGCGGGTTTCTCAAATTTCAGAAATGATACTTCTGTAACCCAAACGGAATTGTTCTGAACTGATCAAGGAAAACAATTGTATAGCCGAAAACAAGAATCTATAGATCTCTTATTACACAGCACCAAAAAATTTATAGACAACAAAATCTCTCCAAAAACCTCTCAATGGGAGAAAGGTCAAAGTGGAGTACCACTAGCCATACTCGAAGAGTTGGGGAGCCTAGGCTTTTTCGGACTTTTGATCGGATCTGAATTTGGTGGCAGCAACTTGGATATCACTAGTTACGCTAGGGTAACTGAAGTGTTGGCAATGGGCGACTGCGGCATCACTAATTTGATCAACGTGAGCAACTCTCCTGTTGCGGTCAGCATAGAGACCTACGGAAGCAGCACGCAAAAGCAAGAATATCTTAATGGCCTTGCGAATGGCACAACTAGAGGATGTTTTATGCTAAGCGAACCGAATGCCGGCTCGGATGCGGCCTCTATAGAAACGACGGCAAAAAAAGTTTCCGGTGGCTATCTGCTAGAGGGTAACAAGAAATTTGTGACAGGTGGTGACTCGGCGGGATTAGGGTTAGTCGCGGCAAAAACTGAGAAGTCATTAGGGAAAAAGGACATAACATTATTTTTGGTGCCTAGAGAATGTTATAGAGTTGTAAGATTAGAAGATAAGATGGGACATCGAAACGTCGACACCGCTGACGTGCTACTCGAAAATTCCTTCGTGCCAGAAAATGCCGTTTTAGGAAAACCGGGAGAAGGCTATAAGATATGCCTTGAAATGCTTGCGACAGGAAGAATTGCTGTGGCTGCTCAAGGAGTAGGAGTAGCGATAGCGGCTTTTAAAAAAGCGCAAGAATATACTCTAGACAGAAAAACTTTTGGAAAAGCCATTATTAAACATCAGAGTATATCTTTTCGACTTGCAGATATGGCAACAAAGATTTCTAGTGCTCGGCAACTAACCCTATTTGCAGCATCCCTAGTTGATCAAGGGAAAAGT
>CAZXQY010000141.1:0-4023 GCA_964642505.1 uncultured Gammaproteobacteria bacterium
AATTACACTAAAGGTAATTGGATCAAAATCTCTTTCCAAACTATCTTGAATAACTGTTGCCATGACATTCCCCCTTAGGCAAATCCCTTGTATAGCCTTCATTATCGCTATGCTTGCAAATTTCTGTCAATTACTTTTGTTGTATATACATCTACTTATGCCGTGTATAGTTTGCCTCGATACGCAAGAACACAAGGAGGGCGTTCGATGGGCGGAAAAGAGACACGAAAAATGAAGATTGGCCTGTTACTGCCTCAAGGAACGGGAATGAGAGGACCCGGGATTCGAGGTTGGTCTGCGGTGAACGAGATGGCAAAAATTGCTGAGGATATCGGTTTTGATTCGCTATGGCTGGTTGATCATCTTTCTTACAAGTTGGATGGGGAGGAACAGCCAAGAGGTTATTGGGAAGTGTGGTCTTTGTTGTCAGCCCTAGCTGCTAGCACTAAACGGGTTGAAATAGGCACACTGGTTTTGGCAATGGGTTGGCGTAATCCTGCATTACTAGCAAAGATGGCCGATACCGTTGAAGAAATAAGTGGTGGCCGTCTGATACTAGGCTTGGGGTCCGGATACCATAGGCACGAGTACGATGCTTTTGGTTTTCCTTTTAACTATAAGGTAAGTCGCTTCGAGGAGGCCATACAGATTTTACACAGTCTCCTTAGAGAAGGTAAGGTTGATTTTATAGGTAAGTATCATCAGGCACGCGAATGCGAATTGTCTCCTCGTGGACCACGCCCGCAAGGCCCACCTATTCTGATGGGCACCGTGCAACCTAGAATGATGTCGTGCATGGCTAAGTATGGTGATTTATGGAATGCCTACTATGACGATACTCATAACAAAGTTGAAGCAATAAAACGTCTGCGACCGCTTGTTGATGATGCCTGTATTAAAGAAGGGCGGGATCCGGAAACATTAGAGAGGACGGTAACCGTGCTTGTCGCTGATAGTACCGCAGATCCCTGGTGGGATAGACTACCCACAGACAATTGGGTGGAGGAGGGGCCGCTGGTACCTTTGGCAGGAGAACCTGAAAAAATAGCAGAGAGATTGCTGGAATATCAGACTGAAGGAATTGCTCATCTGCAGGTATGCTTGGAACCTACAACCGTGGATACCATCGAGTCCTTTGGTAAGGTCTTAGAATGCGTCGACCGCTATGGCGACTAAGAAGAAAATTTGTGGGACTCTATTTCTTCAGACCTGCATTTTGACTAATATTATGCTGCATGTCGATATCAACTTGGGTTTTATTATTAGGTGCTTTGAAAGGAGCCACTCCCTGAGGAGCTAGGCTCGCCGCTAATCTAGATAATATAGAGGGATTGCGATTTCTGTCGTCAGCGTCGTCTTTTGCGAGTAGACCATGTCTTATAAGTTGAGACCCGATTATCCTAAAAGGTTCTATAGGAAAGTCTCTACTGGGAGGCCTGACGAGAGGGCAATTGGCCCACTCGTCTTGTTTTTCTAAGACTAAGGATGAAAGAATTTTTCCGGCTAGATGACAGGGTCCGATGCCATTCCCGGAAAATCCGACGGCATAGAACACCTTTGAGTTTGGTTCGAGTTTCCAGAAAAGCGGCAGGCCTGATTTGGACCGATCAATCGGTCCTCTCCAACTCTTAGAAACTCCGACATCTGCAAGCTGCGGGAAGGAAACATGCATGGCGTCGAGAAGAGTATTTTCACATCTAGATTGACCTTCTACTTCATCACCTAGATGCCCACCGAAAGGAAACGTTCCGGACATTCCGCCTTTCCCATAAGCTATGCGGCCGTCGCGAGTGGTGCGGTAGTAGTGGACTAGGGCGCGACCATCACAGACTGTAAGACCGTCTCTCCAACCAATCGAATCTAGTCGATCCTGAATCGGATTAGATACAAACATATCGCTTGTAACGACGACGATGGATTTTCGGATTTGTGGCCATCTGGAGGACCACGCGTTCATCGCCAGAACGACACGATCGGCCTTTATCGAGTTGTTCTTTGTTTTTATTGTGTTCGTTGTGCCTGTTTGTAGATCCTTTAAGCTGGTTCTTTCATAGATAGTGACTCCTCGCTCTAGAGCGACTCTCCGTAGGCCTCTAGCAAGAAGTGCCGGTTGTATTCGCGCTGCATTTTTTTCGAAGGCCGCTTCAAGGTGGCCAGGTGCCCCGATACGTTCGGCTGCCAGTCTACCAGGCCATTCGACCATTGGGTTTAGGCCATGCTTGGCGATAGCCTCAAGAGTTTCATCCCAAGCTCCTCGTTGAGCGTCATTAGTTGCAACCCATAGCCAGCCATCGTGTCTGATGTCACAATCAATATTATTTTCTGAACAAAAGGTCATCACATCTTTCACCGACTGGTCGGAGGCGAGTGATACTCTCAAAGCCTCTTCAGGCCCACAAATTTTTTCTAGCGAAAGGTATTTCGCCCATAGCGACAATAGGAAACCCGCGTTTCGACCACTCGCGCCGGAGCCGCATAAATCTTTCTCAATTATCACAATATTTGCGGTTGGATCAGAGTCTTTCAGTTGGATGGCCGTCCACAATCCAGTATATCCGCCACCGACAATACAGACATCAGCGCTTATATCTTTTTCTAACCTATTGATAAGTTGTGGCGGTTCGAGTGATAATGCTTCGTCAAGCCAAAAACTTCGAGAGAGATTGTCTTTCATACTCTTTGATCCCCTTGTTCTAAAGAATATGTTGTTACTTCTTTCCCCAACCATAAGCTATTGACTAAAATTTGCAACTGTCTATAACATCTAGACAGAATTTTATTAATTCAGGAGAAACTTGTGAGATCCGGTAACTCAGATGATCTGATTGTCCGTTATCGACCAATGAACAAAGAAGATATAGGTCGCGTTCCTGTTGGCTGCCAAGGGTCTGAAATGGATTTGCTTCGGCGGTTTGACGATCTCGATTCATGTGCGATTTTAGGATTTAACGGCGATCAACACGTTGCACAGCTTCAATTCCGTAGATTTGATTCTAATATAATATCGCCTAATGGCCTTTGGGATCCTCTTTATTGGGGTGAGTTTGGTGAATTTGCTCCTATACTTCCGCGCAATTCACTGTCTGTTTTTTGTTACCATGTAGGCCAGCTCGAAGATAGTGACGCCCGCGATCTTCGGTACCAAGGGCGAGGTATTGGACTGGCGCTACTAGATTATTTGCTCCAATGGGCAGGAGAAAACGAATTCGCTGCTATCGCCGCGAAATTTACACCTGCGGACCGAAAAATTATGTCGTTTATGGGAGGTCAACCGTTAGAATCTTATTTGGATAGAGGGTTTAAATTATTTTCTCAATGGTTTGACCGCCAGCTAGCAGAGGTAATCCAGGAAAAAGATTTTCTATCGGAAGGCTCAAATCTGTCTGACGCGGCTACTGTGGGCTGTTGTGTGAGATACTTTTGATCAAGTTTAGAGTTTCTGATTGTCAGGTTCAAAATCTATATGGTGGAATAAAATTAAATGACAACGGCGTTAAAAGAGCTCGTCAACATCTTGACGTTGGAAAGATTAGAAGCGTACCATTTTAAAGGCCAAGGTTCGAAAAATGATGGTGCCGAAGGGACGTATGGTGGCCACCTCATTGGGCAATCAGTCGCTGCAGCTATAGAGACTGTTAATCAAGACAGAACAATTCATTCGTTACATGCTTATTTTCTTAGTGCCGGTCAGCCTGGCGAGCCGATCGATTATGAGGTCGACGGGTTGCGCGACGGACGCTCCTTTTGTTCCCGTAAGGTAATAGGAAAGCAAGATGGTAGGGTGCTGATCGAGTTGAATGCTTCCTTTTGTAAAGAAAAGGTGGGACTTAAATTTAGCATTGCAAAACCGTTGGATTTTGATAGATTGCCGTCCCCAGAGGACTTACCTCGGTACACAGAACTCATGGCGACCCAAAATCCATTGCCTTTTCGGGAGGATTGGGCGCTAGAAGAGCGTGGGCTTGATGTTCGTATAGTCAACGCACCCTGGTCAGAAAGAGGACCCTCTAAAGATAGAGGTAT
>CAZXQY010000142.1:0-3805 GCA_964642505.1 uncultured Gammaproteobacteria bacterium
AGCTTGTTTAGCTGCATGGTCCTTTCAGAGAAAGAACCTTATTGTCGTAGACGCTGGCACTGCCATAACTGTTGATTTTGTCGTTAAGGAAGGCACACATATGGGAGGGATAATTGCTCCAGGGCCTGTCACCATGCTTAATGCTCTAGAGCGAGATACTGCTTTGCTTCCCAAGGTGAAGGACAATATCGACCAGTTTCTTGTCCCAGACAATACGAAAGACGCCATAGCACTTGGCGTCGAAAGCTCACTTCTGGGATTGCTACGCCAAATAAAATTTAGATCAACCAGCGTATTTGATTCCGAGCCGCTATGGCTGTTTACTGGCGGAGCAGCGGATAGGCTTGCCGCCGGCATAAATTGGCCTCACCTTAAAAAGCGGAATCTCGTATTGGATGGCCTAAGCATCTATGGAACCCCCCTGACCTACTAATCGTACAAAAGTAGGTGGTTGTTGACCGCAAATTTTCTATAAGGTCCTGTTTTTTGGGCAAATCTTAACGATTTTCCTGGTTTGGTATTCCGCAATTTCCCGATATCTGGTTGGTACTGTTAAACAATTGTCTCTCGCTGCCGACTTAGGTTATAGTAGCGGCAAATATTTGCCGCTTGTTGGCCGTTTTGGCCGGGGGATTTTGGGTTATTTAGAGATGCCTACCACAGAGACAAACATAGCCGTTAAAACAAACGTAGACGCTGGTAATCAAAGTGCGGGCGGCGTTCGGTCTCAAGACGCCGGAGCCGGAGTGGCTTTTAAAGATGCCTTTGATGGGGCGAGTCTTGCGGGAATCCGAGGATATGTGGATGAAAAAGTCCAGGTTGACGGTCCCCGGATGGCTGGGATAAGAGGCTTTTCGGAGGAAAGTGACCGAGTTGATGGCCCTCGTATGGCCGGAATAAGAGGCTTTTCGCAACCTAACGCGGCGCCTGGTGGCGCGACCTTCGCTGATACTGCTGGAATGCTGCGATTAAGAGGTGACGGCGGTAATACGGAGCCGACTTTGCAATTTCGCAATTCAGGAATGAAAGCTTATCAGGATATGTTGGGGATGCCGGCGCTAGCCGTTGGCTGAAACCCGAAGTTTAATAGCGAATATTCTTAAACATTACCAAGTCCGAAATTTGCCGATGGTAAGTCTGTTTGTATGCCGGCTTAGCTCAGTTGGTAGAGCAGTTGCCTTGTAAGCATCAGGTCGTCCGTTCGAGTCGGACAGCCGGCACCATATCAATCGCTACTGCTGAGATTTTTCTAGAAACCGGTTTTTTTGGGAGGTTTTCCTGTTTTCGTATCGGGTGGCGTCATTGAAAATACTTTGTCTACCGTCGTATAGTCGTGGTATCCCAGCCGCGCAACGGGCCTGATTTTTAGAATGTCGACGAGCCCGTCTTTTAAGTATTCGTCTTGGATGTGAATTCCAACCACTTCTCCAAATACGACTCCGTGGCTTTGATTAGGTAGATTACTTTCAAATTCGACAGTCTTCAGATATTGGCACTCTAGGTGAGCTGGTGATTCGAGTACTCTGGGAGGTTTCACTATCTCCGAAGGTGCCGGAGTTAAGCCGGCTAAAGCCATTTCGTCTACCCCCCTAGCGACATGAGCAGAGGTACTATTCATTTTGTCTTTGAGCTCTTCGGATACTAGGTTGCAAACAAACTCGCCAGTTTCTTCAGCATTCCTCCGGGAGTGCTTTTTAGGGTCGTCAACTAAACCACTTGATGAAAACATAACGATACAAGGGTCGTAGCAGATCGCATTAAAAAAGCTGTACGGAGCCAAGTTAACGTTTCCGTCAATATCGATCGTACTTATCCACCCGATGGGTCTTGGAACTATTAGGGATTTGAAAGGGTCGTGAGGTAGCCCGTGTTTATTACCTTTATTTGGCTCATAGAACATAATTACCTGCGGATACTAACTGGTAATTTAATGCTCGACAAGCTCCTTAATAACGAATCAAGTTTGTCTTAGGAACGGTTCAAAATGGCTAATTTAGCTCGGTTTTTTAGGTCCAGAAGCTAAATAGTGGATTTCAGAAAATAATGGCGCTTATCGTAATACGAAGACTTTAATCACAAGGCAGATATTGAGCTTCGAGACACCTAAGATATCGTCAGGTCACGTTTCGGAAGGGCTACCCAGCACGTGTCGTATATCAGTCCGATTTGACAACCTAGTTAGACCCACAATATAGTCGCTAATCGGGCTCGATCCGAAATGCCGGGATTCGGCTATAAACCGACGGCTAAGGCATCCCAAAATGTTGGGCTTAAGGGCATTAGAACGGATTGGCTAGTGAACAGTTTGTTAAGATTTTTTTGGCCAAGCTGGTGTAGCTTTTGGTCAGGAGGGTTTGTTGGGAAAGGTGGGACTTAAAACGACTGGACATTTAAAAGTCTTGTCGATTTTTAAGGATAGAGAAAGTTCTCCAATCTTTGTTTGGAAGATTCTCTTATGAACGCGTTTCTCTAGAATCCTCAACAGTTGTTAGTAAATTGATGAGACCAATAATATAGGGGGGTCTATGAAGGGCATTCGCTTCAGGTTAGCTGAGTTTTGTATAAATCACCGTGTGTTAACTGCTTCGGTTATTTTTAGTATTACTGCTTTTTTTGCGATACCGCTTGTTAATACTGCGATAAACGAAATCTGCCCGTCCGACAATGCGGGAGAATTTTGTACTTCTTATAACAAAAACAGTGATGTGTGGTACAAGCGAAAGGTCGAATTAAGAACTATATTCAAGGACTTGTTCCCGAGGGGTCACCCCTATGTAGAAACTTATTTGGATCACAAGAATTTTGGTAATCCGTTGACTGTCACGCTTATGGTGAAGGTAAAAGAGGGGACTATTTATACACCGGAGACCTTGGATAAAATTTGGCGTATGACTCGAGAAATCGATTTGGCTCCGACAGTAGACCATGATCAAATCCTATCGATTACTACTGAGAAAGCTCGATACGCAGAGGCAACGCCATTCGGTATTGACATGCGCCCGTTGATGGAGGATAAGGCGCCAGAAAACGCAGAAGAAGTTCAAAAATTCATTAACGCCGTTGACAAGGCGCCGAACGTCAGAACGTTTTTAATCTCGCCTGATGAAACGGCGACTATTATCACAGCGACCTTTATCGATCTAGAATCAAAGCCCCTGGACTATGCGGGAGTGTTCGAACACGTCCAGAGAATGGTTGTGGAGGAGACGGACGACAATCACATTATTTATGCTGCTGGACAACCGATGCTCACCGGATGGGTATATGAGTATCAAGCACAAATGCTTGGTATTTTCGGTATCACTGCTGCGGCGTTATTTTTGGCTCTCGTGTTCTATATGAATAACATTCCTGGTGTGGTTACGCCGTTGGCGGTAAGTATCGTGGCGGCCATATGGGGTTTCGGATTTGTTGGTTGGTTAGGCGACCCCGTGGAGCCACTTATAATGGTTGTACCTTTGCTCTTGGTGGCGCGCTCATTCAGTCATTGTGTGCAGTTTATAGAAAGGTATTACGAGATATATTACGAAACCGGAGACCGGCGAAAGTCGGCGGAGCTGGCTCTCGGAGTCATGATGGCTCCAGGGGTTTTGGGGATTATTACCGATGCTGCAGGCTTGTTTTTAATTGCTGTCGCTCCCATTCCTGTAATGGAACGGTTTGCTATATTCTGTGGGTTCTGGGCGGCGATTCTGGTACCAGCGAATTTATTTTTAACTCCCGTGCTACTGTCTTATTTCCCGGCACCTAAAAATGTGGCGATGCTTATTGGTAAGTCGGATAAGAAAGGCTGGCACGATTCGAT
>CAZXQY010000143.1:0-3784 GCA_964642505.1 uncultured Gammaproteobacteria bacterium
CTTCAGTGGGCGCTGCTGGACTCGAACCAGCGACCCCCTGCTTGTAAGGCAGGTGGCCATATATTTACACAGTCCGCATCATCTAAGTGGTTTTTACCTCAATACACCTTTAATTATAAGGGCGATAGACTTTCCGGGCCTGGTGCCTGATGGTATATTAATAGGTAGTTGATGGGTGATAAAGTGAGTACTTGAATGAGTACTTGGATCACCTCTCCCCTTGTATTCCATCTGGGAGCAGTGCTCATGCAAGCCCGCGCACACCTACAGTCGCTGAGTACCCTCTCCGAAAATGACTTTGGGAAGCCAGCATGAAGAAGCGGTTCCCCTTTACGGAAGCTCGCGTCTCAAGGCTGGCGTACGATTCTGACGGCCCATCTCGTCAGATCCAGTGGGACTTAGCTCACCCCGGCCTTGGGGTGCGGGTCTACCCGAGCGGTAAGAAGTCTTACGTCATGCAATACGGTGATAGTCAATCCCGTCGCATCATCGTGCTGGGTTCTATCTATGAGCACACGCTCGATGAGGCCGCAGACTGGTGGAAGGCCCAAAGAAGAAAGGATCGAGAAGGTGTTGACCTGTATGAGGACAAGCAGCGGGCTAAACGAGCAATCCGTGAAGCGAAAACTGTCTCAGACCTCATCGACACATTTCTCGAAGAGATGGAGAATAGTTGGTCGGTAGTTCATGCTAAGGAATCCCGACGCCGTCTCACGGGTCCGGTGAGAGATGCGATAGGAAAGAAAATCCCTGAGAACGTCCAACGCTCCGACATCCTCAATCTGCACAGGAAGATCACCGAACGCGGTGCCCCGGTAGAAGCCAACCGTGTCCGATCCATCGTCCATGCCATGTTCGAGTACGCCGCCGATTACGAGTGGGTGACGGACGAGAAGGCGAACCCCGCGAAGATGCGCGCCAAGAGGGGTCACAACCGCGAGCAGAGCCGTGCCCGCAAGTTGAACAGAGAAGAGGTAGCTGAGGTGCTTCGCGCTGCGAACCTGGTTGGCAACCACCGCGACGGCATCCTACTTCGGCTCGCTCTTCTAACTGGCCTCAGAAAATCTGAACTGCGGTGCAGACGCTGGTCGGACGTGGACTTTCAGAAACGGACGCTCACAGTGCCTGATATGGGCCGGGAAGTAGGAGGGACAAAGAACAGGAAAGGTCCCTTTGTGCTTCCCCTCAGCGGGATGGCCATTGGATTACTGAAGAGCCTTCCCCGCTCTATCAACCCAGAGGGATTCATTTTTCCTGGTAAAGATGGGAAGAAACCACTCAATGATTGGAAGAGGCCCTGGGAGAGAATCAGGAAAGAGTCAGGCGTCGAAAATATGACGTACCACGATTGGCGCAGAACTATGGCCTCCTGGCTACCCCCTGCGGGCGTAGACCCTGTCACGGTCACCGGCCTACTCAACCAGACGCCCAGCACTGCCGTAGCCGAAGTTCCGAAGGTGTCCGATACCTACATGCGCCCGATGGCTGATGCGATGCGAGAAGCCTCGGAGAAGATGGCCGAGTTGGTCGCCGAAGTTGAGCCAGACGAGAACTGGCAGGAGTCGGTCAGTGCCTGAGAAAACCATCTCGTCCGAAGCACGGGAAGCAGCCCGCATACGCTTCATGGACATCGCACACAAGGTAAACCCAGGGTTGCTAGAAGACCTCTATCATGACGTGAGTTTCCTGCACCCAGGGGAATTGCGAGAGAAATCGCTCGATGAGTACCTAGAGGCTCTAAGGAAGTGGCTTGAGGAGTATAATCTCTTTGAAGATTGGCAACTCAAACACGCGACCGACCAAATCTATACATGGCTCCACCACGACGGGGACCATGATTGGGATGTTGGCTGGACTCACCTGTCAGCCTCGTATTCCCCTGCCCTTCAGCCTCCCATCCTAGACGTAGCTTGGGATCTCACACCCCTGGACAAAGCAGAGGAAGACGCATTGGCTGCGTGGAAGGGGTTCAGGTCGGAGATCAAGTCATACTATAGAGCACTTCGTGGGAAACAGAAGAGAAAAAGCAACGACCCCGATCGTCACATACGCTGGCTCGTCCGAAGGAAGATCCTTGGACAAAGCAACGAGTTCATAGCTTCGATGGACGAAGAGAACTCCCTCATGAGCGATGACCCCGATTTTCTTATGGTCGTAGAAACGGTCAGGAAAGGGATTAAGGTTGCTGAAGCATTAACCGGACCCTTCCGCAGTAAACAACCTCGACTCGAAGTCTGGTTCGACGATCCAAACGATATCCACTACGTCGAGTAGCCCCTCCTAAAAACCAACAAAGTTGTCGAGAACTTGGTTGGGTCATGTCTGAAGGAAGGTGGCCACCTTTCGGATAGAAGCTCTTACGAACTGACCATCCGGAGAGGGAAATGGCTCAACTAATAGCTCGACTATTAAAACCACTGGAAACCAGTAAACGTCTCGACGTATCGGTCTGGACCTTGGCTAACTGGCGGAAGACCGCATTCGGACCTCCGTACATTCGCCTGAAGCACAACGATATCCGCTATCCCGAAGACAGTCTCGCCGAATGGATTGAGGAACGGAAAGTGCACTCGCTCGCCGAAGAGCGAGGTCAGGGCAAAGAGTTCCCAGGTAGCAGGGCTGGGGGCTTCAAATGAAACGCTACTATACCCTCAGAGAACTCCTAGAGAACCCCGAGATACTGGAACCCCGCAAAGCCATAATTCCAAGGCTGATGTGGAGTCAATCCAGAACCGTACTCGCGAGTAGGGAAAAACTGGGTAAGAGCACCCTCCTCTCCAAGGCGGTAGCAGAAGTGTCTCAGGGTGGTTGGTTCCTTGGGGAACGCTGCGAGCAAGCAACCATTCTTTGGGTTGGTCTCGAAGAACCTATGCGCGACATGGTGAGGCGATTTCATGAGTTCGGTGGGGATCTTGATCGGATCATCATCATCGACAAACTGGAGCCTGTGTGGGATAAGCACATAGTAGAGGTAGCAGACGAGATAGGTGCAGCGGGAGTCGTCATCGACAGCTTGGCCATGCTCGCTTCGCACTGTGGTATCACAGAGGAGAACGATGCGGGGCAGATGAACTCTAAGCTCATCCCCCAACTAACCAGGCTGATCGTTGATACCAGGCTTGGTGTGACCTTTTCTGCCCATTCACGAAAGTCTGACGGGACATATCGAGGCTCAACCGCAATCGGTGCTGGTTTCGACATGCTCCTGGAGATGCACGAATCGAAGAGTGGTAAGACACATCGGAAAATTTCGCCGAAAGGACGTTGGACTCTGGAAGACTTCGAGGTGTCTTTCGACGGGGATGACTACACCCTCGCCGAAGGTAGGCTGCCACTTAAAACGAGAGTGGAGAACCAGGTTCGAAAGTGGCCGGATTCTACAGTGAGGAGTATCCGGGACGGCATCGGCGGAAAGCATGAAGCCGTTCAGCAAGCTATTCAGGAACTCGAAGACGAGGGCAGGATCCACAACTACGGGAATAGCAATAAGGCTGCATACCGGGTGATCGATAGCCAACCTGAACTGGACATAGGAACCGCTAATGGTTCCCCAGAAAGTCCGCTAGAAACAAGGACGGAACCGCTAACGGGAACCACTGTGGTCCCCTTATCCAAACCCAGTATGTCGGAGCGGGAACCATTGAATGGCCGTGAGGTGTCCTGATGGCCTCTAGACCGATACGCAGAAAGCGATTCAAAATTCTCGACCAGTTAGGCATAGAAGAAATAGCAGACATCTACATCGAAGAGGCTACGGGTGTCCGGCAGCTCATGGCCCTGCTCT
>CAZXQY010000144.1:0-3782 GCA_964642505.1 uncultured Gammaproteobacteria bacterium
GTTAATCGTTTCCGGCTTTTTAACTTCGCCGAAAGACCACGATCGGATTTTTTCGGGTGACGCTAAGCCAATACTGATGTTATCGAATTCATCTGACTGACCTTGATTTTTAAGTAAGTCGAGTAAGTCTTTCACAATAAATACTCCTTTAAAACTACATTGAACAAGACAGGCTTAGTCTTGATCTAGTTCGATATCGATGGATAAGGATCTCATCTCCTTCAAAAGCACGTTGAAAGATTCCGGCATCCCGGCATCTATTTTCGGCTCACCATCGACTATATTTTTATACATTTTCGTTCGGCCACTCACGTCATCGGACTTGACTGTAAGCATCTCTCTAAGAGTATAAGAAGCTCCATAGGCCTCTAACGCCCAAACCTCCATCTCGCCGAAGCGCTGACCACCAAACTGGGCTTTACCGCCTAACGGTTGTTGCGTTACCAGACTATACGGCCCCGTAGACCTCGCATGCATTTTGTCATCCACCAGGTGATTTAATTTCAACATGTACATATAACCAACTGTCACCTCTCTCTCAAGCTCGTCTCCGGTTCTACCGTCTCGGAGCCTCATCTGTCCATGCCCTGGTTTTCCCGCGAGTTTCAACATATCCCTTATTTGACTCTCGTGCGCACCATCAAAAACAGGTGTTGCCATCGGCACCCCGTCCTTTAGATTGTCACTCAGCACTAAAAGCTCTGAATCAGAAAGAGAATCTAGATCTTCTTTCTGACCATCCAACTCGTATATCTCTTTCAAGAAAGATCTCAACTTATCGCATGTTTCGCTTTTTATATTTCGCACTTTCTCAGCTATAAGTTCCCCCAATCCTTTAGCAGCCAATCCTAAATGAGTTTCCAACACTTGCCCTACATTCATCCTAGACGGAACTCCTAAGGGGTTAAGGACAATATCGACCGGAGTTCCGTCTTCCATATATGGCATATCCTCCACCGGTACTATCATAGAAACAACACCTTTATTCCCATGTCGTCCTGCCATCTTATCACCCGGCTGCATCCTTCTCTTTACGGCCAAATAAACTTTCGTCATCTTTAGCACACCCGGTGCCAAATCGTCACCAGCCGTAATCTTAGAACGTTTCTCCGCCAATTCCTCACTAAAATCTTTCTGATATTTTTCTAATTGCTCAGATAGTCTCTCCAATTTCACATTCTGACCATCATCTTGAAGTTCAATATCAAACCATTTCTTCCGATCTATATCTCTTAATATTTCTTGCGATAATTTAGAGGAGGAGCTTATTGGGGAAGGGCCTTTGGAAGCAGTGTTTCCGACTAGTAGCCTTTCCACTCTCTGAAAAATATCGTTTTCTAAAATTTTTAGTCGATCAGATAAATCCTTTCTGGCGCCAGCAATATCGTTCTCCTCTATCTCCATAGCCCGCTGATCCTTTTCAATACCATCGCGCGTGAATACTTGAACATCAATTACTGTTCCACTCATTCCAGATGGAACTCTTAGTGAAGTATCTTTAACATCTGATGCCTTTTCTCCAAAAATAGCTCGCAATAACTTTTCTTCCGGAGTGAGTTGGCTTTCTCCTTTTGGAGTTACCTTCCCAACAAGTATATCTCCCGGACTAACTTCAGCACCTATATAAACAATCCCTGCTTCATCTAATTTAGCCAAAGCGCTTTCACTTACGTTAGGTATATCTGCGGTAATTTCCTCGGATCCAAGCTTTGTGTCACGAGCCACACACGTTAGTTCTTCGATGTGAATCGAAGTAAACCTATCTTCCACTACAACTCGTTCAGAAATAAGTATTGAATCCTCAAAGTTATAGCCATTCCACGGCATAAAAGCGACAAGCATATTTTGGCCTAAAGCAAGCTCACCCAAGTCAGTTGAAGGACCGTCCGCTAGGACATCACCAGCCATAACTGCGTCCCCAGTTCTCACCAGCGGCCGCTGATTAATACAAGTATTCTGATTGGATCTTGTATACTTCGTTAGGTTGTAAATATCTACCCCGGCCTCACCCAACTTAGTCTCATCATCGCTCACGCGCACGACTATACGGCTGGCGTCTACAGAGTAGATTTCTCCTCCCCTTCGGGCGACAACGGTAACCCCTGAGTCCCTAGCAACGGTCCGTTCAATACCCGTACCAACCAACGGTTTTTCCGCCTTTATGGTAGGCACTGCTTGTCTCTGCATATTTGAACCCATCAAAGCACGGTTCGCATCATCGTGTTCTAGAAAAGGTATCAATGCAGCGGCTACCGAAACTATTTGCCTTGGTGAAACATCCATGTATTGAACATTTTCGCTGGGGGCTAAGATAAATTCATTCTGGTGCCTGGCTGAAACTAGGCTGTCTTCCAAGACTCCAGCCTCAGACCTGGGGGCGTTAGCTTGGGCTATCACATATTGTCCTTCTTCTATGGCAGATAAATAGTCTATATCATCCGTCACAACTCCGTCCTCTACCCTTCGATAAGGTGTTTCAAGAAATCCATAGTCGTTGGTCCGTGCATAAATCGCCAAAGAATTAATGAGCCCAATATTAGGACCTTCGGGGGTTTCAATAGGACAAACACGCCCATAGTGAGTGGGGTGTACATCCCTTACTTCAAAGCCCGCCCGTTCCCGCGTCAAACCACCCGGCCCCAAAGCGGAAACGCGCCTTTTATGAGTTATTTCAGACAGAGGATTATTCTGATCCATAAATTGAGAGAGCTGGCTAGAACCAAAAAATTCCTTGATTACGGCGGAAACCGGTTTCGCGTTTATCAGCTCTTGAGGCATATAACCTTCGGATTCTGACAAGCTTAATCGCTCTTTCACCGCTCTCTCGACCCGAACAAGCCCTACCCGAAATTGGTTTTCAGCCATCTCTCCAACACTTCGAACACGGCGGTTACCAAGATGATCGATATCATCTACGACACCTTTACCATTTCTTATATCTATCAGACAATTTAGAGTATCGATGATATCTCTTTTATCAAGAATACTTGCTCCAGTCTCCGTGTCCCTGCCCATACGCCTGTTAAACTTCATTCTACCTACTGGAGATAGCTCATACCGATCTTCGCTGAAGAACAAATTATTGAATAAATTCTCGGCCGCTTCTTTCGTTGGAGGTTCGCCTGGCCGCATCATTCTATAAATTTCCACCTGAGCATCAAGGATCGTCGCCGTAGAATCAACGCGAAGCGTCTCCGAAACGTAAGCTCCCTGGTCCAGATCATTGGCGTAAATAGTTTCCACTTCAGAAATTCCCAGTTCGTTCAATTGCACTAACAGTTCTTCAGTGACCTCTCGATTTGCTGGAATCAAAAGCTCTCCAGTTTGACTGTCTACGATATCGCTCGCTATCGTCTTGCCCAATAAGAAATTTTTAGAAACGGTAATTTCTGAAAGACCTTCCCTTTCGATTTCTTTCGTATGCCTGGCCGTGACTCTCCGACCGGCTTCAACCAAAATATTTCCTTTTCGATCAACCAGATCGAAGTCTAATGTTTCGCCTCTAAGTCGTTCCGGTACTAACGCGAAACGAACTTGGTCAGAACCTATGACAAACCTATCTCGTTCAAAAAAAGTTTCCAATATATCCTGATTAGACATCCCTAAAGCCCGAAGAAGGACAGTTGCCGGTAGTTTACGTCTTCGATCTATGCGTACATACACATGGTCCTTAGGATCAAACTCAAAATCTAGCCATGAACCTCTATAAGGTATTATTCTGGCGGAAAATAAAAGCTTCCCCGAGGAATGAGTTTTGCCCTTATCATGATCGAAAAATACCC
>CAZXQY010000145.1:0-1323 GCA_964642505.1 uncultured Gammaproteobacteria bacterium
CGTTATGCCTCGTGACGAGCGGGGTAGGTGGGTTCGACTCCCTCGCACTCCCGCCTGATATATTTAGGCACTAAATCACCTGATTTCAGCTAATAACAAGCCCCTGGCTGTAATAGCCAGGGGCTTTCTTATGGGTCAAATGGTCACGAGATGGTCACGAACTTTTTCGGCCTTCAATTTGAAGTGTCGGATAGCAGAGTCGAACTAACACGAAGTCACAACGGAAAAACGGGTAATCAGAAATATTCCCCTCCAGTTATTGATGAGCCTATTACTAATTATCCTAGATGGCCAGTATCTCGGGCATAATGGCTTGTAATCCTTTAAGGGTTTCCATCGTACCTTCGTGGATCCCGGCCGTAGGTCTTCGCACAGCCGCTATATTGATGCTGACGCTGTCGAACCCCATACCCTTTATCATTTGAAACTTCTTTAGGCAATCACTCGGAGTGCCTGCGATAGCGAATTTGTCGATAAGTTCAGGAGTAACCAGGGTGTTCAATTCGTCAGGATAGACAACATTGGATTCGAAATACCAACCGCTTGCTTGGTTTGCGAGGTGTTTGATCGATTCATACTCCTCGCTGGGCATAGTCGATTCATCATAGCTTCCGAGGGTTGAATAATGAGCGGTATAAAGTACTACACTTCTAAGAGCCGCTTCTCGATCATTAGAGATGCATACGGTAACCCTCGGTGAGATTTCTATTTCATCTAACTTACGTCCTGCGTTTCCTGCACCTTCATCAATCCAACTCACATACTGAGAAAGTGCATGCCTTGAAATTTCTCTAGCCCCAATTACAACGCCATCAGCTAAATTCCCAGCTAGTTTGCAAACCTGTTCGCTCCTAGTCCCAATCACAATTGGGATCTCTGCGGTCAGCTCTCGGGGAAGTGCTACCTTGTCAAGCGAAAAATAATTTCCATGAAATTCGACCGCTTCTCCAATGAGGAGCCTTTTGAATATCAAAAGAAATTCTTCCAATATCTTCGCAGGCTTCGCTTTGGAGAACCCAAGCTGTGATATTCCAGAACCCACACCAATACCAAGAAACACTCTTCCTGCCGATATCTCATTCAGAGTCGCAAAACTAGCTGCTGTGGAGACGGGGTGTCTCAGATATGGATTAGTGACCAAAGGGCCGATCAAAATCTGGTTAGTGTTCTGCGCACAAATCGCCATAGTTGAATAAACGTCCCTGAACGAAACAACATCAGATATACCAAGACGTGTCGCTGAAAAATTTTCTATCAATTCAACTTGTTCAAGTGTTTGATGAATGGGCGAAACAGGAGTGATTTCTACTTCGACGTTCATTG
>CAZXQY010000145.1:1423-3670 GCA_964642505.1 uncultured Gammaproteobacteria bacterium
AATTCATGAAGTTTATTCTGACGATAGTTGAAAATGCGTTCTATGTCATTCCTGACGAGCAATCGATCGACTATGAAACCACCCGGGACTTCGTAATCAATTGTGTCTCGGACCAAAGTCCGACCGGATAACTCTTCGAATTCATGGATGTGGGACCATGATCGGTAAGGGCCTTTGGTCTGTATATCAATAAACCTGAAAGGGGGCCTCCACTCAGTAATTTTAGATTGCCAACTGACTGGTACCCGGTGAATCCGTAAACGATAATCGATGGTGGTTCCAGTTTTGATTTCTAAAGGCTGTTGAGTGACCATCTTGAAATGCAACCATGGCGGAGTTAACGTCTCAAGATTATCCGGGTTGGAGAAAAATTTGAAAACTTCGTCTATGGGAGCGTTTACCTCGGTCTCGGTTTGATATCGATGAGCGGGTTTTTTCTTCCTTTCACGAGTGGAAACCAAATCTTCCAATGCTAGGCTGAGCTCTGGAAACCGATATGAATGAAAGTCAAGTGAGCTTGTCGCACGTCGGCTTGCCGTTAATTCAAAGGCCATCTCTCCAAGAATCGTGTTGATTGCAAATTTCGGCACTCGTAAAAAACGAGGGCGGTGCAAAACTTTGGCTAGAGCATCGGCAAATTGAGCCTGAGTCACTTCCCCCGGTGCAGCTGCAACCACCGGTCCACTTGCCATGTCTCCGTCCACTAACGTTTCGATTAAATCTAATGCGTCCTCTATATGAACCCACGGCCACCATTGTAATCCGGTACCAATTTTGACCCCTAACCCGAGTCGCCAGGCAGGGAGGAGATTCTTGAGTACTCCTCCCTGAGCACTCAGTACCAATCCGAAACGTATTGGGTAGACTTTAGAACCAGCAGCTATAAGAGGCTCCCAACCCCTTTCCCACTCTTGGACCACATTAGGCAAGAATCCTTGACCAGGCGCCGAGTCTTCCACCAGTAGTTCATCACCTCGGTCACCGTAATAACCCACAGCACTGGCTGAAACTAGCCGGCTTGGAGGATGACGAAGTGAAGTGAGTGCTTCTGAAAGATTACGGGAAGCAACGGTCCTACTCTGGAGGATGTTTAACTTTTTTTTACGGGTCCATCTACCCTGTATAGGTGCCCCGGCCAGATTTACGACAGCATCTATGCCTTCGAGGGATTCCAATGGGGGTAGGCCTGTTTCGGCGCGCCATTCATAAGTAAACACGGTTGGTGGAAGGATGGTTCGAGCGTGTGAAGGCCGTCGGGAAAGGACCGTTATTGAGTGATTCCTTGCTAATAAGCGGTCTACTAGTGATCTACCGATCAGACCGGTTCCACCAGTAATTAGGATTTTCATAAATCATACTGCCTAAGCATGGAATTGTTCGGGTAGGTGTCGGGAAGATATAAGGAGTATGTACCAAATTCATTTCTGTATTGTAGGTACGATCTTGACGTTTAGCATCAGAAAATTACCTACTATGAACTGATGTGTAACCCCTTTACAAAAAACGGCTGATCTTAGTCGCTAGGTTCTCGGTTCGACCCCGAGGCGGGTCACCACGAAAAAGCCCGGATTCTAGAAATCTGGGCTTTCCGTATTCGGTCCAGGCACAAATGGTTGGACTGATGGAAGTGGATATCTTGGTGCTCCGATATGGACTGTTTTTTCTGGCTTCGTCATATATCCTCTACTTCAATACACTTTGGGATACGTCGGGGGCCGGGTAAATCTTCGTCGAAAACAAGAGTGGGAGTCGAGTGAGGCTGGGGCTCATTACAAGAAATATGAAATGGCGCTTAAGGATTTCGAACCCAAGCGAGTTAGGACACGAGAAGCGCTTGAACGTAGCTGCCAGTCCAAGATAGACGAAATTTAAGAACGACAACGGGGTATCGAAGACCAAAAAGAAATCAGCCGACAGAGATTCGTTAACCACTGGCTTGGTCTAAGAGGGATAGACCTGGAACTGGCTTTCGGAGACTTATGCCGTCGCAAGGGTTATGAGGTAAGCACTACTCCGACAACTGGTGACGAAGGGATAGACCTAATACTCAGGTTAGGTACCAGTACTATCTTAGTCCAGTGTAAAGGTCTTGCCTCTCCTGCAGATGTGAGTGTGGTACGGGAGCTTTACGGGACCATGGCTGATAAAAGGGAGCCTAAAGGCATACTAGTTTGCCCAATCGGATTCACGAGAGGAGCGTTGGAAATCCGTCTTGATAAAAACATAAGTTAGTTGAAGGCAAAAGAC
>CAZXQY010000146.1:0-3590 GCA_964642505.1 uncultured Gammaproteobacteria bacterium
TCTCGTTGTAGCAGTTGCACATATTAATTTTGGTTTTATAGAGATGTCAGGTACACTTCTGTCTGTGGAAAGCTCATCCAGCAGCATTTCATAAAGCCCTACCATTGAACCGAGGGGACCATTTATAAGATGAAGTTCGTCCTGAATAATCATACCAGGTGGTTTAAATTCCCTTTCCCCGTTATTGCCAATTCCAAAAATGGATCTAGATTTAAAATTCCATGCAAGAGAAGCAAATTTATCAACAGTAGAAATTAAATAGGTTGGAGGATTTTTAAAAATTTCTTCATCAATAAGATTGACAGGTAGCTCACTGTGAAAACGGCATTTGTTGTCATTACAAAAAACTTTTAGACTACCTTCTGATTTTTCAAATCCCAGTATTTTATATTTTTCTCCTCTTTCATGGTTTTTTACCGGACCCATTTCTGCTGAACACCATGGACACTGCAGTAGTATTAAATTAAATGATTCTCTGCCTTTCCTTTTAACATCATTAAGTCCATAAATCGCACTCCTTACATCATTTGGAGTAGTAGCACTTCCGACCCAGATCCCTATACTAAAATTATTTTCTCCTAATTTTTCTGTATTATCTCTCCTAATCAATTCCATTGAGCAGATCAGAGTTGCCGCCCTCTGGAACTGCTGTGCAGTTAGCAGTCGCAGGGTATATCTCATGATTATGTCTGTTCCACAATCTTCTTTATTCTGAAGTCTCCTGTAAAACATAGAAAATGATGCACAGGCCAAATAAGCTTCAGTTTTACCACCTCCAGTCGGGAACCAGACAAGATCAACTATTTCTCTGAATTCTGAAGATGGGTTTGCAATACCCTCTATGTTCATCAATAGAAATGCTATCTGAAAAGGACGCCATGTTCTTTTATAGGCTTCATCTGATTCAAGATCGATTTCTTTGTACTCTTTGGAAAAACCTGTCCTCCTGTTTTCCATATCAAAAACATATTCCCTTTTTTCCAGTGATCCCTGAAGTCCCTGCATCAGCATTGCACGATTTGCAAACCTGAAAGCCTCGGAAATTTTTGATGAAGGATCATTTTTCAACAATTTAAACCCAGACTTCATTCTTCCAAGTGCTATTCTGCATTTCTCAATATTAGTTTCTGCTGTATCCCTGTGTACTTCCGGCAGTTTATTCTTTTCCTCATCCAGAGAATTTATCCATTCTTCGTACCCATCAAGCATAGTCTGCAGGATCTCAAAAGCCTCATCCATCCTTGATTCGTCTGCAAATAAATATATTGGAATACTTAAGATTTCTTTTTTGGATTTTTTAGGATTGTATAAACGAAGTTCCGGAGTTACATTTGGTATTTCATAAACAGGAAGAGGTTCTGCAGATACAAATCCCGGAGGAGAATTATCACTTTTTACTTCCCACATACCGGAACAACCATGTCCTGCACAGTAAACTTTTTCATTTCTATTCAGCAATGCCTGAGAACGTATTTCAAATTCATCATCACTTTTAACTGGCTCCGGATAAGGCAGAAAATAGGATCCCCCTTCTTCAACACTAATTTTCAGACCTGACTGGAAAATAGACAACTCATCGATTTTATCTTCTTTTTCTTCAGTTCTGTTTACAAGAGTCACTGTAACAAGCCTTGCACTGTCACCATAATTGCCAACAGGGAGAGCGGACTTATCCCTTACTAAAATTTCAAGGCTTAGTCTGATTGGCCCTCTATCTGGGGATGGAGGGACCAAATTACTGACATCTATTTTTTGGGATCCTTCATCAAGAGAACATTTTATTTTGTCTTTTATAAGAGGGACTCTGCCCCACCACGTCCTTTCACTTTCCTTATTTTTACCTTTTACTCTAATACCTTTAATCTTTTTATATACAGCTCCTCTTATATCAATCAATAAGGTATTAGAAATATCAATAACAAAGCTTATTCCTATACTTTGCTGGTTCATTCGATTCGAGTAACGAAGATCAAAAAAATCCTTTTCCTGAAGAGCTTCATCATCATTTTCTCCGAGTTTTAAGTAATCAGAATTTTCAAGCATTGAGGCAACTTTTTTATTTTTTTCAGGTACCTTCAAATTATCAAACCCGGATTTTAATTCAGAATCAATCTGAGGACCTACCTCCCGGGAATTTATATTTTTATTTGACTCCTCTTCATTTATCTCATTTTTATTTATTGGGAAAAGGATTCCCACTCCATATCTGTTTGAGGGTCTTTCGTCTTTAATTATTTCCTGATTTGTATCTTTTAATACCGGACGTACTGAATTGTATTCACTAAATGAATCAAATTTAGGAGGATTTTCAGGCTCACAGAGAAAAAGCCCATCTCCATCGTTTTTATCTGTCTCAGGCAACTCATCATCTGGCCCGAAAATTTCCCTTGTTATGGCGTATAACAATTTCTTGCGATTATAAAGATGTGCTTCGTTCATATTTTATTGGTGACAATTTCATTAATATTATCTTTCATGTCTCTATGTAAAAATATGCTCAGTCTGTGTAGTGCTCTGGACATTCCAACATAAAAGAGATTCTGCTGATTTTCTATCGATGTAAAGTCTGTAATTATTATTGCCGGTGCTTCCAGCCCTTTAAATCTGCCAATTGTCGTATATAAAATTTTATCTTTGTTGTTAATATCAAATTCTGAAATCCTGTTTTTCCATTCTTTTTTTTCTAATAATTTTCTTGCAATACACCCTTCATGGAAATTGCTAAGCAAAACAATGTCGCTATCTTTAAATCCTTCATTCCTCAGTTGACTTATTGACTCTGTCACAAGATCTTCCTGCTCATCATAATTGTTGAAAAATGCAAATTCAGGCTGAATATTGTGTCCATCCCTCAATGTTTTAGTGTACGGTTTTTGAAGCCCTCCGAGTAATTCTATATAACTTGAAATGGGTTTTGTATTCCTACAGTTGATGGTAAGGTTAAAACTTGCTGATTCGGTTGCTTTTACTTCATCAAAAAGCTTTTTGTCAACAGATTTAGAATTAAATATATTCTGCCCCTCAAAATCCCCGAACATTCTCCATTTACCTCCTGAAATACCACTACTTATTAATGATTCCAACAGTAATTGAAGGGGTTTACCAAGGAAATCCTGAGCCTCATCAATAATTATGAAATCAAAATAATTCTGGAATTTCTCAGACTCCAATATTTCGTCAATAACATTTTTAAGCAATTCATCCCAGTAATCCTTCTGAGATTCATCAAGTTTACGAAAACAACCAGGAAATTCTTTTTTTATCCAGCGATGTATATTTGTAGCTATTACACCTGGAATTTTTTCGCTCGCAATTTTTTCAAGATGTTCTCCCAATAATCTATTGTAACAAAACATTGCAATCCTGTTATTCTGATATTCATTTTGGGATCTTCTTAAAGACTCCAGGGCTAAAAGGGTTTTTCCAGTTCCTGCAGCACCTGTAAAGATAACTCTTTCATTACTGTTCATAGCGTCAATTGCTGAAAACTGTTCCTCAGTGTATGAACAGAGGAGTTTTTCCTGTTCAGAATACTTTATAAAATTATCAGGAGTCTCAAATCTAGGTCTCAATATTTTTATTATTTTGTT
>CAZXQY010000147.1:0-3567 GCA_964642505.1 uncultured Gammaproteobacteria bacterium
CTGTTGGTGGTTTCGGAGGGTGTGTAGAAGATACCGCTATAATATGTGAGCAATTTGGTCGCTCCCTAGTTCTTGAACCATTTTTGTCGAATGTTGTGTTAGCAGGCTTTTTACTAGCTCGTGGCGGACGCAAAGATCTGATCACAGCGCTTATAGATGGAGGGGCCCAGTGTGCCTTTGCGGGTTCGGAGCGTCATAGTCGACAAGATATGTTCGACATCAAAAGTGAAGCTATTCAAAAAGGAGATGTTTTTAACCTGAGAGGCGAAAAAACGCTTGTGCTAAACGGGATTGAGGCGCGTTATATTGTTACTTCTGCTCGAACCTCGGGAGAGCAGCGACAGAAAGAAGGAATAACGCTTTTTTGTATAGACGCTGAAGAATTCGCTGTCGAGCGATCGGTGATTCCGATAATGGATGGAAGCAAAGTGGCTAATTTACGTTTCGACAACCTTGCGTTGAATCGAAACTCTGTTGTTGGCGAAGTCGGAGAAGGGGGGAAGCTGTTAGATAAAATGCTACTCGAAGGACGTATTGCTGTAGCCGCGGAAATGTTAGGTATCATGGATGTCCTTAGAGAAAAAACGGTGGAATACAGCAAAACTAGAAAGCAATTCGGAGTGGCGATAGGATCCTTTCAAGCCTTACAACATCGCATGGTCGAGATGTTTATGGCCGCCGAACAGTCTCGTTCTATGTTGTACCGAGCGATCTGTGAATATCAGCAGGAAGAGGACTCTGCGCGTTCAACAATTTCGGCTATGAAGTCTTTGATCGGACAAAAGAGTAGAATAATGGGAGAAGAAGCTATACAACTTCATGGCGGCATGGGGATGACGGACGAACTAGACATAGGACACTATGT
Source organism: uncultured Gammaproteobacteria bacterium (assembly GCA_964642505.1). GTDB lineage: Bacteria > Pseudomonadota > Gammaproteobacteria > TMED69. Next base: position 866 of record CAZXQY010000147.1, read on the forward strand.
GAAAAGGTTGATGGTGTTGAATCATTTGTTAGGAGACGTTGATACCGGTTATCGAGATTTTTGTAAATCCAATTACGCTAGAACTTAAAAAGCAGTTTGCGGATGACGCTTCCGTAACATTGGCTAAAGCCGGTTGTTCCTTTACCAATTTTCGAGCCACGGTCTCAAGATAACCTCGAACGCCCAAGTTGAGCGATGCTGTTTGTGCAGTTGAAGGTAAGTTTCGGCAATTAGATCGGGATCTGCCATGTTGTCATTTTCAGTGGTTCCAGCCAATCTATGCCAGCGACTTCCGTCTTCTTGTTCCCATCCTATCGCAGCGTCTATAGGTACATGAGCGACGTGGATTCCCTGCGGCATGAGTTCCCGAGCCATACTTTGAGCTAAACCAGATTTACCATGAGACGCAATTGCAAAAGCGCCACTTTGGGGGCAACCTCTAAACGCAGCAGTCGCATTTGTGAAAATTATTGTGCCCCGATGAGAGTCTCCAGTTGTTTCAATCGACAGCATGGTTCTTGCTGCCTCCTGGCCGACGAGGAAGGCGCTGAAGGCAGAGTTTTTTATTGTTTCTAAGGCCTTTTCTGGATCAGCTTCAATTAGATCTTTTCCAAAGATATCAGAAATACCACCTTCTACCGTGTGGCGACCATCTATATTGTGTACAACCAGCTTAGGAGAACCCATTTCACGCTTCACATTTTCAAATAGCCCCTTAACTGAGTCGGGATCAGTCGCGTCACACTGAAATAACCGGGCATCAAAATCGGTACGGAGACGACGCATCGCTTTTTTGTCAGGGTTTCGAGCCGCTACTGCAACTTGCATACCGTCCGTTGAAAAAAGCCGTGCACAGCTTGCGCTTATACCAGGTCCACCACCTACAACAAGGCTGATTTCTTTCGTTTGAGACACCATTATTAGTTTCCTTTTTTCTATTTCCACAGTTTTGTAATCTATTGGCGAGATGCCGCTTACACCATTTCTATACGTGGGCGACTTAGTATAGCTACCGATCATCGTAGTTCAAGAGGATATGTCATATTGGAATGAACAGCCTATAGACGAGAATAACCAATCGGTCGCGGTCTATAATCCAATAAACGCGATTATTGGGAGTCCAGAAAGTCTCTGTGGCATACTGAAGATGAGAATGGGAAATTAATTCACGATAGAGGAAGTAGACTTATGCGACTGCAGGATAAAGTTTGTATCATTACAGGGGCTGCTGGTGGTCAAGGTCAGGTGGCGGTGGAGATTTTCGCCAAAGAGGGAGCGAAAATCCTCGCGACTGATATGACAGTTGCCCCTACTGATTCAATAGAGACCAGTATGGAAAAATATCCCGACAGAATACGTTATCTCTCTGGGAATATGATAAAGGATTCAGACCTCGAGGCGGTTGTCCAAGAAACCGTCAGTACTTACGGGCATATAGATGTTTTATTTAATAACCACGGTGTGATGGTCGGTAGCCCATTGCTCGAAACTACCGAAGAAGAAGTAGATTTGGTTTTGAATGTCAACGTTCGCTCTTCTTTTCTTTTATCTCAAAAAGTGGCTCGGTCTATGGTAGACAAAGGAATAGAAGGGTCCATCATTCTCAATAGTTCCGTTGGAGGTCTACTTGGCTTTCCTGACATGGCGGCCTATGGAGCGTCAAAGGCTGGTGTAGCCCAAATGGCGCGATCAATGGCTAATGACCTGAGGGAACACAAGATCAGGGTAAACGCGGTTGCTCCGGGAGGGATAGATACGCCGATGCCCCACAAGTATCTGGAAAAGTTCGAGGATCGAGAAGAAATTTGGAAAGCGATGGAACAGGCCCATCTAACTGGAAGGCTTGGTCGGCCAGAAGAAGTCATTTGGCTGGTCGTCTTTTTAGCTTCCGAGGAAGCGTCGTTCATGAACGGAGCCGTTGTATGCGTGGATGGCGGCTACTCTTGTGTCTGATCATGTGAAAATAGGAGAGGTCATGACGGCGAAAGAAAAACGTAAAATCTTGACAGAACTTATAAGAAGTGAGGAACTGACCGTTGCGCCCGGTGTATTTGATATGCTTTCTGCAAAAATCGCCGACCGAGAAAATCATCAGGTATTATATATGTCCGGTTATGCGACTGTAGCTAGCTACTTAGGTTTGCCTGATGCCGGCTTGGCTAGTTACACGGATATGGTAGGTAGAGCAGGCTCTATTGCCTCAGTAACATCCGTGCCGTTGATCGCAGACGCAGACACTGGCTTTGGTGGTTTGTTGAATGTCCAACATACAGTCAGGGGGTTTGAGAAAGCTGGTGTCGCTGCTATTCAAATTGAAGACCAAGAATTTCCAAAAAAATGCGGACACACTTTAGGTAGACGGATAATAGATACAGAGGATATGGTAGACAAAATTAGCGTCGCGGTGGATTCGCGAAAAGATTCAAATTTTCTCATTATTGCCAGGACTGATGCGAGGACTTCTTTAGGGCTAGATGAAGCTATTGATAGGGCGTTGGCGTATCGACGTGCTGGCGCAGATGTTTTGTTCGTAGAATCTCCGGAGAGTGAATCTGAATTTGGAGAAATTGCCTCCAGAATTGATGCTCCTTTGTTGGCTAACATGGTAGAAGGAGGTCGTTCTCCTGTGCTTTCAAAAAGTCGATTGGAGGGACTTGGATATTCTTTAGTTATCTATCCCGGCACAGGTTTTTTTGCTGCCG
>CAZXQY010000148.1:0-3561 GCA_964642505.1 uncultured Gammaproteobacteria bacterium
GGTCGATTTTCCCGATTTAATCCTGCTGGCGTACCAAATCCCGCAGGAGTTCTTGGGTCGTTAGCCCCAAACGATCCGCAAATGTCGGTCGCAGATACCGGTGTCGCAGCATTCCCAAGTAGACCCGATGCCGTGCTGGTCACCCCTGCACCGCCAACGTCGACTTGGTTTTGCCCAAGACACGGTTCTTTGGAGAAGTAAGTGTTATAGATCGCAAATGTACTTATGTCTTTCGCGAACGGGTGTGCCCAAAATCCGGAAGGATTACCCAGACCAACTCTTTGGAATTGGTCAAAGTTCCACACAAACTGAAATGCGTTATCAGTTAAAGGTCCAATCGAGCCAGCTTTCCATTGGAATGACGCCATCCATTGGGGTATACGGATATCTTCAAAAGAGTCGAAGAAAAAGTGCTGCCCAAAATCGATTGGGTTAATCAAGTCCTGCATCCTGAAGAAGTCAGTTTTACCCCATACGATTTGTTGCTTACCGATTCTCATCCAAACGTCACCAATGACACCATCCATGTAAAGCTCTCGGATCGGATACATTCTGCCGTTTGAGTCGGTATTCCCCATCGCGACGTCACGATTATCGATATTTAAATCAGTACAACGAGAACAATCGAGATCTAGATTAGACGCTCTTTGAACAATGGTCGGAAAACCCGATGACATAGTTTGTGTTCCAAGATTTACGTTCGCGCCTGTAATACCTTTTCGAAAGTCAACTTCAAACATCTCGTCAAATTGATTAGCATCAGCCAAGCCATGTAAAATCTCTTTACCGATACCGCCCGTTGAGTTAGTACCAAATGCGGCCCCCAGCGCGAAGTCAAAGCCACCAAAAGCAAGTGCATCAGTATTATTATTGAAATCAGCACGACCTTGTAACGACGGTTTACTAGAACCATCTCCAACACGACCAGTACTAAAGTTTCCTGTATCGGCAACGATGTCATACTCCGGTCGAATAATCGTTACAAAAGTCAACTCATCGAAAATTCCGACATCTGTATATTCTAGAGCAGCCTCTACCTGAAACTTTTGAATCCATTGTCCCAGATGAGTAGTACCCGCAAACATACGAGTCCGAGTTTCACTCTTTAAGAATCCCTCAACCTCTAGCTCTCCACCCAAAGCTTCGAAAGTGATCCGAGCTTGAGATTGAGATGCAAAAAGCATCAGAGCCATACTAATGAGGAAGGCTTGAAAAGCTCCCTTATTTTTTATCATGGTATTTTACCCCTGTTCCCATTTTGAATTTATGCCCCCGGACATTCTTCGTGTCCCGTTAGGAGCCACCTACATTCTAGCCCTAACGCGCGAAAAAATCACCTAAATCAAGGCACTTCTCAGCGCATTATAAGAATATAGCCAAAAACCTGCAACCAACTTAGTATAGATTGTCATATTTAGCGATATTCAGGCGTTTTTTAAGCTGTTTTTGGCGAATCAACCCCCGTCCTGACTGGATTTCATCACGAAACTTGGCTTGAATACTTTAACTAGTAACGGCAGCAACGATATCGCTCCAATCATATTACTCACCATTAGCAACGTCAGGAGCATGGCCATTTCACTATTAAACCTGAGAGAAGACCCGGGTATCCAGTAAAAAATTCCTGCAACCACCGTCACAGCAGTAAAGAGCACAGCGGCACCGGTAGTCGAACAAGTCACTCTCACTGCCTCATCTAAATCTCGATGTCTAACTTCTTCTCGTATCCTATCTAACATGTAAATCGCATAATCGACTCCGATCCCAATTCCCACTGCTGTAACGGGGAGTGTATTTATGTTTAATCCAATACCCCTGAAACCCATGTAAGCTCTATTGATAATTACAGCCATCGCGAGAACCACGAACACTAACAGAGCTGCCGTAATCGAACGGTAAGTGAACATTACAGACAACATCACCACCGTAATAATCAAGACCGTCTGGAGAATTTCAGAACGTTCGACCTCTTCGTTCCCTGCAGCGGTCGTACCTATGATACCTCCGGCGAACCGAGGCGTCACACCCTCCATCGGATTAGCATCGATGAATTCCTTAGCTGCGGCCATAGCAGCATAAACAGTTGGTCCCGTCGCGTCTTTGAAGAATACGACGAAATTCGCTTTACGCCCTTCCAAATCCATGTATTCCAGCATCACTCCCGGTATGGCAGCACCTGCCTCGTACATAAACAAGGTGTTACCAATATCTCTTTGCGAAGAAGGCACTAGTGACCATCTAGGATCATCGTAGTGGTAGAGTCTATTTATCGATCGGACTAAGTCGGGAATGTCCCTTGTTCCACCGTAATTGACCACACTACCCATATGACGTCCGAACTCTTCCATGACAGCGACCACTTCGGGGTCTTTCATTTTATGTGCTTCTTTAGCTTCAAAATAAATGCTGAATTGGTTCGCCCCAGCGAATTTACCTGAGATGGCAGCGGCTGCAATATTATACTCTGATTGAGGAAACAGTATCGGAGAACCGGGCATGTTTTCTCCCACCACCATGTCTTTCGCATAATAAAGACTGAAAGCGATGATGACACCAGCCAATCCGAAAATAGGTAAAGGCGCCTTTTTAGATACCAGGAAAGCTCCCCATGTCCCCATGATTTTCGAAAAAATATTTTTGTGTTCGTCAGTCCCACTTTCTGCGGCTTTCATCATACCCTTGGGAGCCGGTAAGTACGAAAGCACCAAAGGAACAAGAATTGACACGGTCACAAGATTACTAAGCGACCAGAAACTACAGAAATATCCTAGCTTGGCGATTATCGGGATAGAGGACACCGTCAAAACAAAAAGTCCAGCTGAGTCAGTGAATATCGCGATAGAAGCTGGAACAATCAACTCTCCCATACTCGTTCTCACGGCAGCATCTCTGCTGGCTCCAGAAAAAATTTCATCATGGTAACGTTCCATCATCTGGACACAGTGGCTGGCCGTACGTGCGGATATTAAGATAGGTACTACGAGTATCAATGGATCCAGATTAAAATTTAGCCATCCGACTAGGCCCAAGCCCCAGATACACGCCATACCGGTACCTAGGAAGGGAACGAAAACTCCCGCAAAAGACCTGAAATGAAGATAAAGTAACAAAATCATTACTGCGCCGGTTATACCAAATATGAGCGCAAGCTCTCCGGAATGGTAGTATATCCATCCTTTCAACATTGGCTCACCCGCAACATAAAGCTTAGTCACGCCATCAGCTTCTACTTCTTCTTTCAATTCTTTTAGACGCGTAAATATTGTGTTGTAATCAAGCCGTTCCTCATCAAACCCGGCGAGAATCAACGCTGCCTTTCCGTCCGCAGAAAGATAGGTTCCGTAAACAATATCGTTGTTAAAAGATTCCTCTCTAAGCTTCTTCAGCTTGCCCGGTTCCGTCGGGATGTCTCGTGGCAGTACCGGTTCTGATTTTATCAGCCCTCCTGCGGTGGTCCGAATACGCCGGATTTTAGGGTGCGCGATACTAGCTACCTGATAGTGATTCACGCCTTTTATTAAATCGACCTGGTCGGTCAAATACTTTATCTTGTTAAGAGTC
>CAZXQY010000149.1:0-3384 GCA_964642505.1 uncultured Gammaproteobacteria bacterium
CCTTTTTTCACCAGATGATGTCCCGGAACTCCAGGATCTAACGGGACAGGATTTTGAATCAGCGTATAACATATGCGAGAAAAAAGCTGAACAAGGACTTATCCGGAATTTTAAAAGGCTAAAGGCTTTGGAACTTTGGAGAAAAATGCTTGGTATGTTGTTTGAAACTGGCCATCCATGGATAACTTTCAAGGACGCAGCAAACCTCAGATCTCCACAGCAGCACACCGGTACAGTACATAGTTCAAATCTTTGTACAGAAATCACGTTAAATACATCTGCCGAAAAAGAAATCGCTGTCTGTAATCTAGGCTCTATAAACCTAGTTCGGCATATTAAAAATGGACAACTAGATGAAGGAAAAATAGAACATACCGTAAATGTAGCGATGAGGATGTTAGATAATGTAATCGACTACAACTACTACAGCGTTCCTACTGCTAGAGCATCCAATCTACGCCATAGGCCGATAGGCATGGGAATTATGGGATTCCAAGACGCACTCTATGAAAAGCGAATACCGTACTCTTCCGAAGAAGCGGTGGATTTTGCTGACAGTTCCATGGAAGTCATTAGTTATTTCGCGATAAAGGCCTCTAACGATCTTGCAAAAGAAAGAGGAGCGTATCAGAGTTTTGAAGGATCTCTTTGGAGTAAAGGAATTTTACCCATCGACTCAATAGATCTTTTAGAAAAAGGCAGAGAGGGTTATCTGGAAATGGATACTAGCCGACGATTAGATTGGGACGGGCTCCGTGAACAAGTGATGGGAAGTGGAATGAGAAATTCCAATTGTTTAGCGATCGCTCCGACGGCAACAATTTCTAATATATGTGGAGTTAGCCAGTCGATCGAACCCACCTATCAAAACCTTTTCGTTAAATCCAATCTATCAGGCGACTTCACTGTAGTGAATATGAATCTGGTGGCAGATTTAAAAGAAAGAAATCTTTGGGACGACGTAATGGTAAACGATCTAAAATATTATGATGGTAGTCTGAGCCAAATCGATAGAATCCCGACGGAATTAAAAGAACTCTATAGAACCGCGTTCGAGATAGATCCCAGATGGCTCGTTGAAGCAGGTTCGCGACGCCAAAAATGGATCGATCAAGCTCAATCACTCAATTTATACATGTCGGAACCAAGCGGATCAAAAATGGACAATCTTTATAAATTGGCGTGGGTACGAGGATTAAAAACGACTTACTATTTAAGAACTATTGGCGCTACCCATGTCGAAAAAAGCACTTTGGCCGATAACAAATTAAACGCCGTCGATAACGATACTCTAAAACAAAATTCACCGGTAGAACCGAAATCATGCTCGATCTTAGATCCAGATTGTGAAGCATGCCAATAAACTAAAGAGGCAGAAAAATGTTGAACTGGGACGATCCAATAGGAACAAGTAAAAACTCCGAAGGGGAAATTGAAGTAAGGAATGCTCTGCTAGAAAGCAGCGAACCGTTCGAGTCGGGAAACGGACAAGTACAAAAAGTCACTAATCCAGCTTTCTTGAGGCAACCGCAAAAAAACAAACCACCGGAAATACAAGACACTGAAATCCAAAGAGTTACTGGTTTAGAAGAACTTGAATTTGGTGCAAAACGACTAGCAGTAGACGACAAAAAAATGATTAATTGTCGAGCCGATTTAAACCAATTAGTCCCGTTTAAATATAAGTGGGCTTGGCAAAAATATTTGGACGCCTGTGCAAACCATTGGATGCCGCAAGAAATAAACATGAATGCTGATATAAGCCTTTGGAAAAACCCAGATGGACTAACAGAAGATGAAAGACAAATTATCAAAAGGAACCTAGGCTTTTTCTCTACGGCAGACTCTCTGGTAGCAAACAATCTAGTACTAGCTGTTTATAGACATATTACTAACCCAGAGTGCAGGCAGTACCTATTACGGCAAGCGTTTGAAGAAGCCTTACATACACACGCGTACCAATATTGCATAGAGAGTCTAGGACTAGACGAGGCGGAAATATTCAACATGTACAGAGAAGTACCGTCGGTACACGAAAAAGCAGCTTGGGCACTGAAATTCACAGAAAGTCTAGGCGATCCCACCTTCAACACTGGGACAAAAACGGACGATCAACGACTACTCAGAGATTTGATCGCTTTTTACGTTGTGTTTGAAGGTATATTTTTCTATGTTGGCTTCGTTCAGGTTCTGTCTATGGGAAGGCGAAACAAAATGACCGGAGTGGCGGAGCAATTCCAATATATTCTGAGAGATGAATCAATGCATATGAACTTTGGCATTGATGTAATAAACCAAGTCAAGGTCGAAAATCCAGAATTGTGGACTGGAAAATTCCAAGACGAGATGAAGAACCTCGTAAAAGAAGCGGTGAAATTAGAAGTGGCTTATGCGCATGATACGATGCCAAGGGGTGTTTTGGGGTTAAATGCTAATATGTTTGAGGACTACCTTGGCTTCATAGCCAATCGCAGATGTGCCCAGATAGGACTCTCAGAACCCTACCCGGGGGCGACCAATCCTTTCCCTTGGATGAGCGAGGTAATAGATCTTCAGAAAGAGAAAAATTTTTTCGAAACCAGGGTAACCGAATACCAGACAGGTGGTGCGTTAAACTGGGATTAGAAATTACTCGCCTGTTTAATCAGCATCTCGAACCCCGTTATTAAGGGACAAATAAAACCAGCTCGCGGTCTCTCATCTCTGTCAAATATGTGAAGAAACAGTTCCTACTTTCCCAACAAAAGGACTGGCAGTCGTACAGCATCCTATGGTAACTTCTCTTTCGACAGGAATGTTTTTCGATAAGGGAACTTTTTTTCTATCAAACTAAATTCAGGTTGCGACAGTCGGTTGATATCGCGACCAACACCCCCGATACACCTATATTAGACAATGATAAAACCCGAACAAAATCTCTCTAAGAGGCGAGGCCGACAGACTAATCTAGAGATCAAAGAAGAAATTAACCACCTCGTCTCACCTGATCCTAGTAGAAGGGACCTCTTAATCGAATACCTCCATATCATTCAAGATCGTCATGGGTTTATAGACAGTGCCCAAATTGGAGCCCTCGCTAGTCTCTTGAAACTTTCTATGAGTGAGGTGTTTGAAGTCGCCACATTTTATCACCACTTTAATGTAGTAGAATCGGGATCCCTTACTAACTCTAAGAACGTCATTAGGGTTTGCGACTCGATTACCTGTGCGTTGTTTGGTTCGGAGAGTCTAATTTCCGATTTAAAAAAAGAAACTGTTTGTAGCAACCACAAAATACACCGCGTATCCTGCGTCGGTAGATGCGACGAAGCTCCAGTCGCCAGCTTTGGCAAAAATACAATCGGACGCGCTTCAGTAGATTCGATTGTATATGCTATTAAGCAC
>CAZXQY010000150.1:0-3380 GCA_964642505.1 uncultured Gammaproteobacteria bacterium
GGAAGTTCTCGGGGTCTGGGTAGTCCGCGATCCAGCCGATGTCGAACATCTGGAACCGGCGTTTATTCAAGTCCTTTAAGAACGTTGCAAACTCGGTCTGCTGGAACTCGGTCTTTATCTTCAGGTTCTTCTCCCACATGGCAAGGACAACTTCCATGTCCAAGCTGACGTTGGCACCGAAGCTGCCTGGGGTGGTGATGGTGATAGGAGGCAGGTTGTCCAAGTCGTCGCCATACTTAGACTCCCGCAGCAACTGCATCGCCTTTTCAGGATCGAATTCGTAACCTGAGACAGCATCATTGAAACCGGGGAAGCCCGGAGGCAATATGCCCGTGGCGGGAACAACCTGATCGCCAAGTACGATGGTCGCGATCTCGCTCTTGTCGATGGCCAGGTTCAGTGCCTGACGGACCTTGATATCGTCCAACGGCGGCTCATTCACGTTTAGGCCGATGTACTGCACGCTGAAAGACGGTGCAGCTGTCACCAACTCTGAATTCAGGCTGTGGCTTGGGTCGTTCAGGCGGTCGATGTCGGCCAAGCCCACACCGGCGATGTGAATCTCATCGTTCTCGTACATGAGCATCGATGTTCCGCCGCTGAGAATCATCTCAACCTCTGCCAATTTGGCGGCTCCGAGATGGTAGCCATCATGGCGGCTGAGGATGATAGTTTCGCCCACTTTGTACTCGGTCATCTGGAAGGGCCCAGTGCCGTTAGGTTTGCGGAACCAGTTCTTGGGGTTCGCTTCAACGTTATCTTGGTCCAGGATGAACGCCGTCGGGTAGGTCAGCTTAGCTAAGAAGAAAGATTTGGACTGGTCTATAGTGATCTCGATGGTCCGTTCGTTGATCACCCGCACTCCGGAGATCTCCAGGGAATCCCCAGCCAACTTTTCATCCACGCCGACTATGTCGCCCAGATATTGGTCAACGTTGGGTGATTCTGTCAGGGGGGCAGTCGCCCTTTCTAAGGACCAACGCACATCTTCGGCCGTCACAGGCTTACCGTCGTGGAAAACAGCGTCGGGTCTGATGCGGAAGGTGTAGACGGTGCCGTCGGATGATATGTCCCAACTCTCTGCCAGGTCTGGCACCACATTTAGGTCTTTATCGATGGTCACGAGGCCGCCAAACACCTCAACGATCAGTTGAGCGGATGTGGCGTCCGTGGTCAGATGTGGGTCAAGGGTTGGCGGGTCGGTGTACAAACGCACGAACCGGCCGCCGTCCAAGGGTTCGCCGATGCGATGAAGGAGTCCGGATGATTCAGAAGCGCTCGATGTCGCGGTCGGCTCAGGCGACTCTGCCGTAGTTTCTGATGTCTCGCTGCTTGAAGAGCCGGAACAGGCCGCCATCAAGAAAAGAAGTCCAAAAACTAACAGAAGTGTTTTCCAACCCATATTGTTGTTCCTCGATGACTGTGATAGATCCCCACGACAGGGGCGGAGAAGGCGCGGCGGTTTTCGTCTTAAGCCTATTTTAGATAGCGCAAGTCCCCTATTTCAATGGAACTTGTACGCGGGCGGCGGGATTTCGCCGGGTTTCCGAAGGGGAATATCCTCCGGCACGGGCTCCGGCTCCTTGTAAGAGCCACGCCCATTTGCTAACATATCAAAGCTAATTTGAAGCTGTGTTCGGCTGGGTCCTGCCCTCTGGCACAGCAACTTCTATGATGGCGAGCGTAGCCAAGAGGCCTAAGGCGCCTGTCTGTGGCACAGGAGATCACGGGTTCGAATCCCGTCGCTCGCCCCAACTGCAATTTTACTCGTTTCACCCGTTAGATGCGCCCGTAGCTCAATGGATAGAGTACTGGGCTTCGAACCCAGGGGTTGCAGGTTCGAGTCCTGCCGGGCGCGCCACTATCTAAACACGAAAGAAGCCTCTGACACTCAATCAGCGGCCTCATGTTATGTCAGGTTGCAGCCTATTTGCAGCGTAAGCCATTAGTTGTAGCAAGCGTTTCGCTTAACTTTTGCTTGCCTTCATAGGTTTCACCTTTGAAGGCATTATCAAATGCCAACGCCGCTGCCTCCTGAATTCCGGGAAGTACATGGCTATAAACATCCAAGGTCAAGCTAACGCTGTTATGACCTAGACGCTCTGAAACTACTTTAGGGTGGACCCCTTGAGCCAGCATCAATGAGGCGTGGCTAAGTCTAGCATCATGAAGCCTGACCTCCGGGTATCCGGCCCGTTTTGCCAACCTAGACCAGGCCTGACTGATTGAATGAGGTAACAGAGGTTTACCATTGACGTGAGCAAACACCAGATCGTTATTGGAAACAGCTAAGCCCATAGTGAGCCGCATCACCCGTTGATTTTCACGGTGTTGCTTCAAAACCATCACCAAAGAGGGCGGCAATGCGACTAAGCGCCGACTCTTTTCAGTTTTCGGTGGCAGGAAGTGGAAACTCCTGTCATTCAAGTGATGCAAGCTCCGCTCAATAGATAACCGCCCGAAGTCTAAATCGAGGTCCTGCCAACGCAAAGCCAATGCCTCGGAACGCCTCATCCCGGTGAAGAGTAGTGTGTAAAAGACCGGGTAATATTCGGTATCCTGCAGGCTATTCAAGAAGGTCTCTAGACCTTCCTGGTCAAAAGTGTTCATCTCTTTGCGTTGGAATTGAGGCGGATCAACAGCATCGGCGGGATTCCTCGGTAATACACGCCATTTGACCGCACTCGCAAATATAACGTGTAAAAGTCTGTGGTGATGTTTAACGGTCCGGGGACTGAGCCCTCCCTTACCGTCTCTCCTGCCTGTTGCCAATTTATCAGCATAGTAACGTTGCAGAATCTCTGGAGTAATTTGCTGAAGTTTGTGTCTACCGAACGCTGCAACCATATGCTTCTTGACCATTATCTCGTAGGCCTGCGCTGTCTCCGGTGACAGATTGGCCCATGCATGGTCTTTCAACCATCGTTTTGAAAATTCCTCAAAGGTAATCTTCGATGGTTCAATGTGATCTCCGGACTCAAGGTTTCTAAGTAAAGTAGCTAACCTTCGCTCCGCGTAGCGTTTCGTTCCTTTGACATTTTCATAAGAGCGAAGCCTCTTCCCTGTCACGGGATCTCGTCCTCGGTCTATCTGAATCTGCCACGAGTTCTTGGTGCTCTTACGGGCCGTTATATTTCCGATAGCACGGCGGGTAGGCTTTGATTCCATAAACTAACCTCCGAATCCCAGATAATATTTCACCTTGATAAGGCTCACGGTATGTTGACCCAATCGTAATCGTCTTGTTCACCCAATTCGCCCGCTTCCAACTCCTCATTCTCATCACGATCAGCGTCTGATACTCCCTTCGTTGGTTCCGAATTCCGTACCCGGCCTATCAGCCAGTGTGGCTCACGACCCTCTGTGATGTCCTTGAAATA
>CAZXQY010000151.1:0-3341 GCA_964642505.1 uncultured Gammaproteobacteria bacterium
GTTAGGGTGCCCCGTCTAAGTTGCGGTCCTGCGGGGTGTCCACGCAGAATGGAGGTATAACAAAACCCCTATTGCTCGCGCTGGTACTGATGGCGATTGGTCCGTTCAGAACCGAATTGATTGGAGCATAAAATGCCGAACCATGCAGTCGGACCATCCCGATACCATGACTTCAGGTATGTTCGGGTCATGCTGGGTGCGAAAAGCGTCTACGCGGAAGAGTGCTTTGCGGGAAACTTCATCGGTGCGGACTTCGGCATCGATCAAGATCTGACCGGGAAGCTCCCTGATAAGTGGCGCAAGTTTAACAAAGAGTTCATCTCAGTTTACCTAGCCAATAACCCGGAAAAGACCAAGATTGCTGCCGGGCTCGCGTGCGGCGCTCTCTGGACTGTGTCCAAGGGTATTCAGAAGGGCTCTACAGTGCTCTGTCCTGACGGGCTTGGTGGGTACAAGGTCGGCAAGGTTAGTGGGGACTATTACTATCAATCCGGTGAAATCCTACCCCATCGCCGACCCGTCGAGTGGCTTGATGTCACCATCGACCGGCAGGACATGAGTCAAGCTTTACGAAACTCTGTAGGATCAGCCGGTACAGTCAGCGCGATTACGAAGTACGCGGAGGAACTCGAGCACTTCATCGCCGGAGGGGCAGTTCCTACACTGATCTCAAGCGACGACACTGTTGAGGACCCTCTGGCTTTCGCGATGGAAAAACACTTGGAAGACTTCTTGGTGCGAAACTGGTCCCAAACTGAACTGGGATCGGAATATGACGTTTATGAAGAAGAAGGTGACTTGGTGGGCCAGCAATACCCTACTGATACGGGACCCATTGACGTTCTAGCCATTAGCAAGGACAAGAAGTCGCTGCTAGTTGTCGAGTTGAAAAAGGGCCGTGCAAGCGACGCCGTTGTCGGCCAGATTCTCCGGTATATGGGTTTTGTTCAGGAAGAACTCGCAGAACCGGAACAATCAGTGAGAGGTCTAATCATAGCTTTGGACGATGACCAGAGGATCCGAAGAGCACTAGCAATAACACCCAGTATAGATTTTTGTCGTTATCAGATTCGCTTCAGCCTCGTCCAGAAGTGATAAGGCTGGGCTGGCTACTTATTTAGCTCCAAGTTTGTCCCTTCCCGTTTTCATTGCCCCGGGCCGTGTGATGGAGGTTTCAGGGTTGAGCAAGAAATGAGCTGAAGGCGCCTAAAACCCAATAAGATTTGGAGTGATTTGGAATCAGCTATGACAATGCCACCGGAAGAAATCACAGTTACTTGTCCGAAGTGTGGAGAGACGTACAAGGATTGGTACCGACCCTCCATGAATCTGATGCTGGACGATTTCGACGATGACTACATTGAAGAGATGTCGAGCGTGACCTGCCCGTCGTGCGAGACGAAGGTAAGGATGGGGAGTCTGGTTGTGGGTGAAGACGGGACCTTCTGGGTTCCCGGGATGACCGAAGTAGGCGCCCTTCTCGGTGCGGCTCGTTTTGCGGCAGAACGGCACAGCGACCAACGTCGAAAAGACATCAAGTCTTCACCGTATATCAATCATGTACTCTCTGTCGCTGAAGTGCTCACGCGCCATGGAATCGAAGACGTAACCACACTACAAGCTGCTCTACTGCATGATACGATCGAGGACACGGAGACCAGTCCAGATGAACTCGACGATCTCTTTGGATCAGAGGTCCTTTCAGTGGTGCTTGAGGTAACAGACGACAAGTCCCTCGATAAGGCTGAACGAAAGCGGATTCAGATTGAGAAGTCTCCCCACCTCTCAGATCGGGCCAAGCTCGTCAAACTCGGGGACATGATCAGTAATGTGACAGATGTCGGTGCCAGCCCCCCGGCAGATTGGTCGCTGGAACGCCGGATCGAGTATCTCGATTGGACCGAGCAAGTTGTTCACGGGTGTCGCGGTGTCCATGAGTGGCTTGAAGAGCAGTATGACATCGCACTTGATGATGCGCGCGAAGCTTGCCGGAAAAGCGAGCCCTAGTACCGTACACCGCCCCTATTTGGTCGCCACTCGCCTCTGACTATAGAACAGTATTTTGCTCAGGGGATTTTTGTTTTTCAAATCGGTTGGGACTCCCGACGTCGGGAAGATTTTCTGCAAAAATTTCAAGCCTGATGGTGTGGTGCCCCGTATAAGTTGCGGATTTTCTCAGGTCAGGGGCATTTTCGGGTATGAAGAAAACCCTGCTACTCGCCCTCATTCCTTTCCTATCAGGATGCGGACTGCTCTTCGTCAACGGCCCGCCTTCAAGCAGGTAGTCACGGTGGGCAAAAAGACTGAGCATGAGGTTGACCGGATAATCAGTTTGGTATGGTTCATTTGTTGTGCCGGGGTGGCGGTTGTCTTGGTGCCAAAGACGGGGATATACGAAGCTCTTGGTTTGTCCGTAATGCTCTATTTCTTTGGATTTTTTCTGATCATCTCTTTTTGGAACAACATCGTTAGAGGTCATGCCTCTTGGTACGATTAGGTCAGGGCATACAATGGGGATCTGGGCATCTGACCAAGCGCTAATCGATATCGAGTGAGGGCAGGCCCCGAACGATCTTCATCGTTTCAAGCGAGACGGTGATGACTTTCTGAAAGAGTTCCAGCGGATACGCTGGATTCTTCATCGTCTCATTGGCGTAGTCATTAGCATCGTTGACGATGCCACTCTTCTTGTCGGTCTTGACGCACTGTCGTTCCATGACCCAATCGAGTGCCGGTCTTCCGTTCACGATGTACTTATAAGCCTCGAGCGGAACATCGATCATCGTGAGGTTGTGGTTATAGACGACGGTTGTCTTATCCAAGTTGGGCCGTTTACCAGAAAACTTCATTTTTTTCACACGATAGAAGCTCTTCGGATCAGAAATGCCAGCCAACCTGAGATCTCCTTCCTTGAAGGAGACCGGATATGGCTTCGCTGCCTCATAGTTCACATGTAAATCTCCGAGCGTTCTACCCGCTTTTGAGAACGCTCGGAAATCCTCGAACCGCTTCACTGCCGGGATGCGTGGCAATTCCCTTAAGAGATTGTTCTGGAAGCGCTCTCGGTACTCTGGTGAGTGAAAGATTCCGTAGATGTAGTAGAACAGGTCTTCTTTCGTGAACTGTTCGTTTGGGTAGGCAGCTTGAAAGTGCTGTAGACCTTCATTGGTGATGCCATCCCGTATTATGTACTCATCTGGGTTTCCCTGACCCGCGAACAATCCCTCACCTGCTTCCTGTTTTTCGTACAGCCTGAGCGGAAAGCACTGTCCACCCTGCATCAGGTTGAAGTCAGGAATTGAGTTAGCCATCAGACAAGTGAAAGACCCTGATTGTGCTCC
>CAZXQY010000152.1:0-3129 GCA_964642505.1 uncultured Gammaproteobacteria bacterium
TATCTGATTTACCTAAGTTGGCTGATACAATGAGTGCACATTTGGGTATCAAGTTGGCTGAAAAACAGGAGCTTCTTCAGACAGTTTCACTTAAGGATAGATTTTTGAAAATAATAAACTTTATGGATGATGAGATTGGTGTTTTGCAGGTTGAGAAAAAAATTAGAAGTCGAGTTAAAAGACAAATGGATAAGACTCAAAAAGAATATTACCTTAATGAACAAATTAAGGCTATTCAGAAAGAGTTAGGTGATTCTTCAGATGTAAAGGATGAAATTGCTGAAATAGAAGACAAGATAAAAAAAATAAAATTTTCATCTGAAGCTAAGGAAAAAATAAAATCAGAACTTAAAAAGCTTAAAAGTATGGGCCCAATGTCTGCTGAGGCAACTGTTGTTAGAAATTATATAGAATGGTTAATTTCAATTCCATGGAACAACAATGTTGAGTCCAAGATAAATCTTCCGAAGGCATTAAAAATATTAGATGAAGATCATCATGGATTAGAAAAAGTTAAGGATAGAATAATTGAGTATTTAGCTGTTCAGACTAGGGTAAAAAAGCCAAAAGGCCCAATTCTTTGTTTGGTAGGACCTCCAGGGGTAGGGAAGACCTCTCTAGGAAAATCTATTGCTAGGGCGTTAAATAGACCATTTATAAAGTTTTCTCTAGGTGGTATTAGAGATGAATCTGAAATAAGAGGCCATAGAAGAACCTACATAGGTTCTATGCCAGGAAAGATTGTACAAAATTTGAAGAAATCTGAATATTCAAACCCACTATTTCTTTTAGATGAGGTAGATAAAATTGGGGCGGATTGGAGGGGTGACCCTGCATCAGCTCTTCTTGAAGTTCTTGATCCTGAGCAAAATAAGACCTTTAATGATCACTATTTGGAAATTGACTATGATCTATCCAATGTAATGTTTATTACTACAGCTAATACACTAAATATCCCTCAACCACTTATGGATAGAATGGAAATCATAAGAATTTCTGGGTATACTGAAAGTGAAAAATTGATGATAGCCAGCAAATATCTTATGCCAAAACAAATTTCGGAACATGGCTTAAAAAATAAAGAGATAAAAGTTGCAGATTCAGCAATTTTGAGCTTAATAAGGTATTATACTAGGGAATCAGGTGTAAGAAGTCTTGAAAGAGAAATATCAAAACTATTAAGAAAAGTTCTTAAATCTATTATTTTGAAAAAAAGGAAAATGATTTCTGTTAGTAAAAGGAATCTTGAGAATTTTCTTGGTGTAAAGAAATTTAAATATGGAGAAATAGAAAATAAAAGCTTGATTGGCGTTTGTACAGGTCTTGCATGGACAGAAGTTGGCGGAGAGTTACTTCAAATAGAATCAGTTTTAATGCCTGGTAAAGGCAAAGCAAACTATACTGGAAAATTAGGCGATGTCATGAAAGAGTCAGTTCGGGCTGCACAAAGTTATGTTCATTCTAATTCATCAAAATTTGGTATCCCTGCTGATCTGTTTGAAAATTTTGATATACATGTCCATGTTCCTGAGGGTGCCACGCCTAAAGATGGACCATCCGCAGGTATAGCAATGTTTGCTTCTATTGTATCCGCTTTTACGGGAATACCAGTTAAGAATGATTTAGCTATGACTGGAGAAATAACTCTTAGAGGTAGAGTCTTGCCAATAGGTGGTTTAAAGGAAAAACTTCTTGCAGCAGTAAGAGGTGGTATAAAAGAAGTAATTATACCAAGGGAAAATAAAAAAGATTTATCTGAAATAACTGAAGAAGAAATATTAAATAATGTAGAAATTCATTTTGTTGAAAATGCAAATGAAATTCTAAAAAAAGCTCTTACTAAAAAAATAATACCGGTAAGAAAGGGTAAAAAAGATGATATTAACCTTCATCGCAAACAGGTAGATCAAAAAGAAACTTCATTAAGGCATTAAAATATTTCAGTTGACTAGAAAAAATCAGCAGATAGTATTGAACTTTAACTATTAATCAAGGGGGTCTAGGTGAATAAGAATGATCTAGTTAATAAGGTTTCAGATGGCACTGGTTTAACAAAATCTGACAGTGCAAAGGCAGTAGATTCAATATTGGATACAATTACTTCAGAACTTAAAAGCGGTGGAGATGTAAGACTTGTTGGATTTGGTACTTTTCTTGTGACTAAGAGAAAAGCAACTACAGGAAGAAACCCTCAAACCGGTGCAGCAATTCAAATACCTGCTGCGAACGTGCCAAAATTTAGAGCAGGAAAGGCTCTAAAAGAAACCTTAAATTAAAAATAAGAATTATAACCACATCTATCGGAAGCAAGATGTGGTTGTTCTTAGTTTACCTTTTATTTAGTTTTACTAGAAGTTCAGTCATCATTGATTCATTTAGTCTTCCTGTATTTACATTTCTTGGACTTGGGTGATAACTTGAAATTAAAGTTAGTCTTTTATTTATTTTGTAAGTAGATCCATGTTTGAAAATTGTTTCTTTTTTGTTTAAATTGAAAAAGTTTACACAAAAGTCGAATGCAACTTTACCTAAACAGAGAATCTGTTTAAGTTTTTTTAAATTTAATATTTCTTTTTCTAAGTATAAGTAACAATTTTTTAATTCTTCGTTAGTAGGCTTGTCAAAAGGAGGAACACATTTTAAAACAAGAGTTATATAAATATTTTTTAATTTTAAACCATCATTGACATGATCAGAGTTTGGTTGATTTGAATGTTTTGAATTATAAAGACATTTGAAAAGAAATTCAGCTGATTTATCGCCAGTAAAAACACGTCCTGTCCTATTTCCTCCATGGGCTGCTGGGGCAAGTCCTAGTAAAAGAATTTGAGCATTAGTATCACCAAAGCCAGTAACAGGTTTTCCCCAGTATATTTCATCGATAAACTGTTTCCTTTTTTTAAATGCTATTTTTTTTCTAAATTTGACTAGTCTTTCACATTTGTTGCACTTAACAATTTGATTATTTAATTTTGAAATATACTGATTCATAAAGTTTATTTGTTTCCTTAAGTTTACTAGTTCAGACAAGTAAAAATTAATTCAAATTTCTTTTAAATTCTATTAAATAAATAAATATTTAATTTGTAACTAAAATAGCTTATAAGGTATATTTTTAATGCTTTGAAC
>CAZXQY010000153.1:0-3125 GCA_964642505.1 uncultured Gammaproteobacteria bacterium
GAATAAAACCTGATGGTACAGAAAATGAATTAATTATGGATAATGCTGTAATATCAGATATCTCTGAAGATGGTTTGAAAATTTTATTTGATGCTAATAATGGGATTATTTTACTCGTCGATTCAGAATCTATGGATACCCTAATTGTTGAAAATGGTGGTATTAATGCACGATTTACTTATGATGAAAATGTGATTATTTATTATAGATATATGACTGGCAACCCTTATGGAGACCAACTTTATAAATATTCTTTCTTAGACAGTTCAGAAATATTGATAGCAGATTCCTGCTATAGATTTATTGATAATGGAATTATGTCTCCTGATAAACAAAAGTTGGTATTTTTCCAAACTAATCAGGATAGTTTTGATGTTGTAATTGCAGATATTCAGAGCGGTCAAACATCAACTTTAAAAACAGTTTCTGGTATATCTAATCCTTTTGCAGGGCATTCATATTGGGGGCTAGACGGTTACATCTATTTGAATCTGCCAGATAATAATAATATTCTTCAGTTGTTTAGATTACATAATTCTAATGGTGATGCATCTCCAATGCAATTAACAGAAGAGAGTGAAGGTTGTATGCTTCTAGCATCAAATGATACCCAGTTAGAAAAATTAGCTTTTGTTGTCAATGATACTGTGACAGAGTATTGGTTATATGATTTTGAATCAAATGAAACTTCATATCTTGGTCATATTGAAGGAAGTACTTTTCCTACTAACCAAACTTGGTCAAACGATAATTCAAAAATAGCGATTCGTGGAGTATGGGCCACTGGTATATATACTCCAGGCCCCATAACCATTTTTGATACAGTTACAGATAGCTTTACAACTCTTGTTGATTCAACTTGGCCGCCTTGTTTTTGGGTTAGTGAAACTGATGAGCAAGTGTCCATAATTGATGAAATACTCCCGATTACCTATAACCTATATAATGCTTATCCTAATCCATTTAACCCTGTCACAACACTCCATTATGATTTGCCAGAAGATGCCTTGGTCAATATTACTATTTACGATATGATGGGTAGGCTTGTTAACAATCTGGTTAGCAGTATGCAAAATGCAGGCTACAAATCAGTTCAATGGAATGCCACCAACAATGCGGGTCAGCCAGTATCAGCAGGGCTTTACCTTTACACGATACAGGCGGGAGACTTCAGGCAGACCAAGAAAATGGTACTGCTGAAATAATAAATATATTTCTACATCAAGCCCCACATTCGTGGGGTTTTTTGTTTGTGAGATGATAGGTAGATTTGGGTATGGATTCATCATCAATGGAAATATTACTCATAATATCAAAATTTTTAACTTTTGTTATTTTTTAGCTACATTTGTCTTTCTAATTATTATTCTCAATTATCTATTTACAAATGTTCCAAAAACAGTAAAAAAGAACATATCAATAGTAAAAAAGAACATATCTCATTTAGGAGGGGTTGTGAGTGATATTTCGAAAAAGAGTATCTTAAAAAAATCCTCTAACTTAGCTGATTCATCTGCTGAAAAACTGAAAGCACTCAATAAGTTAAAGGAAGATGGTTTAATTACAGAAGAAGAGTATAAAAAGAAGAGAGAAAGTCTCTTAGAAAATATGTTTTAATAACATCTCAGCATTTAAGAAAGATTGAATATGAATGATATTGATATAGAAGTAGAGAAGTTTCTACATCAGATTTAAATTATATTGGTGAAGAAATCATTCTCAAAACAATTGGGTTCTACTCTTGCCCACATTCAAGACCTAACTATATACAGTTATATTAATATTTTACTACTTGCACACTGTCGACAAGCTGCAAAGCCAAGCTCTTCCAGCAATCTCCCCTCCATTTTAATATCCGGATTTAATTTAGCACGATAGTAATGAATCAAATCCTGCTGTAAAGGTTTTTTAAATATTTCATCATAATCTTTAAGTAATTCTTTGACTTCATCATCACTATAAGTCGTATTATTTCCCCATATTTCATCTTTATAGGCCATATAGGTCTTTCTACTAAAAGCCTTTAGTATTTCAGTGTTTTTTTCTGACTGATAATAAAATCTACCAGCTTGTTTTATTCGCTTATCTATAGCCTCCTCTATTTCTGTTATTGTTCTGTTCTCCATCTCTACAGCACCAGAATTCCCAATATTGATGGCTTTGACATTTGTAGTTATACCCCATCTCATTTGCAATCTAGCTACAAATATATCAGGAGCTTCTTTACAAAGGTGTTCAACTGTTTTAAACCACTCCCTGAATTCATTAACGGCTACTTTACCTTTTTGTCTAATATCTGGAGGTATTTTAAAATTTTCATAATCAGACCTAAGACGATTACACTCTATATTTTCATGATATGAAGGCGTATTACCTTCATAAACCATAGTTAATGTATCTTCACCTTTTCTTGGTACGTAAGTCTCAGCAAAAAAAAGGTCGGAATCTTCAAATAATTCATAAACAGTCAATAAACGCTTTTTTTCAAATTCACTTAAAAAATAAATCGGGTTTTTGTACAGTTCTCTACTACCATCAATAACTTTTAAGTCAGTTTGGTAGATAATGCTCATCATATTTGATAAAGTGATATAACTCATAATTATTATTTATTACCAGGATTCATAATCACTCTTCTTTGCTTTTATCAACAGATTTTTCATCTTCTTTGTCCACTTCAGATAACAGTCTCGTTTGATGCCGCAACACTTCGTTTAAGAGTCCCTTGGTCATGGCTAAATCACGCTTAAACAGAACCCACCAATTCGTAATAATATCATTTTTGCATTTATTTGGATTGATGTCCTTCAAATCGTATAGCATAAATCCACCGTCATAATAATCAATTGTATCAATGTCTTTGTTACTTTCTCCTAAAATTCCGATAGGAGGTTGAATGTCTGACCCTGAATGAAAATGCATAAGACCGTCTGTTGTATTATCTTCTGTTGCACCACCCATAGTAGTAGCATTGTTCACTTCATCTACAGTCATGCTAAAATAAAATCGTTTAAAATATGAGTAATACTGCTTACCCACCACTTTCTTTAAAATGGCATCAGGCCCTTTAAGAATTTTATGGCTTGGTTTATATGGTACAGCTGGATTAACCACTTTATCGATTT
>CAZXQY010000154.1:0-3061 GCA_964642505.1 uncultured Gammaproteobacteria bacterium
CTGACCGCCCGGGACGATCTAGTTGCGCCAGAGTTATCGGTATTAGCGAAGCTGGATGACCAGGCATTTCGTTCCTTCTTCGTAGGTTCTCCTGTTAAGCGTTTGGGCCGTGATCGGTTCGTTCGCAATGTATTGATTGCTATAGGAAATAGTGGAAATGGGAGTCTAACTGGGGTTGCAGACTCGCTATTGGGGGACTCATCATCTTTAGTTCGTGCTATGGCCGTTTGGGCTTGGCAGAGGTTGGGCAAACCCGAAGAAATCGCGGATCGTCGCGAGCGGTATTTGCGCCGAGAGGCGGATCCTGCCGTGCGCGCTGAATGGAACCAGCATATTTAGGTTGGCAGTGTGAAAGAGCGAGGGTCTAGAAGATTATTTGTTTTTGGATTGGGTTACGTCGCGACCGCAATGGGAACGGCCCTGAAAGAGGCAGGTTGGCACGTGGCGGGCACCTGTCGAAGTGAAGTTCGTAGGAACGCACTCGAAGCGCTTGGGTTTGAAGCGTCCATCTTCGATGGCCGAAAGCGGTCGAATAGAATTGAGCGACAAATTAATGCGTCTGATCATATTCTATGTTCGATTCCTCCCGATGAAGATGGCGATCCGGCGTTGGTCTGTTACGAGGATCAAATTTGTGAAACCAAGAGGGTCCGGTGGATTGGATATCTATCTACCACCGGGGTCTACGGTGATTGGGAAGGACAGGAGGTTGATGAGAGGTCTCCGCTGCGACCAAAAAGTGATCGTGCGCGACAAAGGGTGAAGGCAGAGCGCGCCTGGCTTTCACTTGGGCAGAATACCGGTCACCCGGTACATTTATTTCGTCTTGCGGGTATTTATGGGCCCAGCCGCAGCGTGATCGACCGAGTGCGAGCAGGAACCGCCAAGCGTATCGACAAAGCTGGCCACCTGTTCTCAAGAATTCATGTGGACGATATTGTATCAACCTTACGTGCTTCAATTGCTTCGCCCCGATCGGGTGCCATTTACAACGTCTGTGATAATGAACCTGCATCCCAGGCGGATGTGGTAGCTCATGCCTGTTCTTTACTAGATGTTGCCCCACCTGAATTGATGCCATTCGAGATGGCTGTCCAGGGTATGTCGGAGTTAGCTCATAGCTTCTGGGCAGAAAATAGGCGAGTTAGCAATGCGCTCCTTCATGGAGAGCTTGGCGTCGTTTTGTCTTATCCAACGTATCGTGAAGGCCTAGCAGCGCTGGCTCGGAAGCCTGATAGAATTTAGTTGGTAAGCCTTAGAATGGGGATGATGAAATCAACGCAAAACGGAGAGGTCAGGCAGGAGTTGCCTCAATCAGGCTAACCACGGTTTGGCGAAGTCGTGCGATGTCGTCTTCTTCGCTAAGACGATGGTCCCCATCCTTTACTAATGTGATTTCAACGTCGTTACTACTCAACGAATTTGCCAATTTCAGCGAGTACTGCCAAGGCACAGAGTCGTCCTGCATGCCATGTAGAAAGCGAACCGGGCAGTGCAACTCAATTGTACGGTTGAGCAGCCTATGTTTCATGCCGTCTTCCAATAAGGCCTTAGTGAACACGTATGGATCTTCATCGTAGGGTGATTTAATTTTTATTAGCCCGTCCCGGTGTAAGGTAGTTAACTGTTGGCAGGTGAGTTCCTCGTGTAGCAAGCGCTGTGTGAAATCAGCCGCTGGCGCAATGCCGACAAGCCCCTGGACACGGTTCTTACGGGCGAGTGCGACTAATAGTATGATCCAACCACCCATGCTAGATCCGACAAGAATTTGAGGACCGGTCACGATCTTGTCCAGGACTGTTAGGGTATCCTGGGTCCAGGAAGATATCGTGCCATCTTTAAAAAGTCCCCCGGAAGCCCCGTGACCGCTATAATCAAAACGCAAGAAACTGTGGTTGATTTCGCGACATAATGCCTCAAGGGATAAGGCTTTTGTGCCGGTCATATCGGACATGTAGCCCCCACAAAATACTACACCTGGTGTTTTGCCATTAGTTCTTACATACGCTATTTGGTTTCCGCTGGGGCTGGCTATGCTGCCGGGAATAGATTCTTGCATGGCTAGAACAATTTGAGTCAGATCATATTTGTTGGAGTGGGTCTCAGTGGGAATGGTAGCACAAAAGCATCTATGACTGATAACAAGGTATCTATGGGAGTAGTGTTGCAGGTCTTGCCGCATATGGCTGCTGGCGGTTTGGTCCGCGGTGCCATAGATGTGGCTGGAGCTCAAGTTAAGGCTGGTTGGACCGCCTTGGTGGCATCTGAAGGTGGTCACGGGGTCCGTGAACTCGAGCGCCTTGGAGCGAGACACTTCGTTCTTCCCTTGGCTAGCAAGAATCCGATGGTGATGTTTCGGAATGTGTGGCGATTACGACGTCTTATCAGAGAGTACAAGATTGACGTGCTCCACGCTCGCAGTCGCGCCCCGGCGTGGAGTGCTCTAGTCGCCGCAAGGCATTCGAATATTCCGCTGATTACGACTTTTCACGGCACTTACGGCCATAGCTCTCGCTTAAAGCGGCGCTACAACAAAGTCATGGCGCTTGGCGATGGCGTAATCTCGATTTCCCAGCACATTGCGGACCACATCCGGGAGGTTTACGGCGTTACAGATGATCGAGTGAGGGTAATTTATCGTGGTATCGACATCGATCTTTTTGATCCCCTTCAAGTAAGTGCTGAACGGGTGGTCCATCTAGCAAATGAGTGGAGGCTCGCCGATCCCATTCCTGTCATTATGATGCCAGGCCGGCTTACACGATGGAAAGGTCAAAAAGTTCTAATCGAAGCTCTCGCCCATCTCGGACGACGCGATATTCGATGTTTAATTGTAGGTGACGATCAGGGCCGAGATCGGTATCGGCAGGAACTGGAAGCGTTGATCAAGCGACGTAACCTTACCGATATCGTCTATTTTCCTGGACACTGTCGGGATATGCCAGCCGCTTACATGCTGTCTGATGTGGTAGTTTCGGCATCAACCGAGCCGGAGGCTTTCGGCAGAGTTGTGGTGGAGGCGCAGGCAATGGGTAGGCCGGTTGTAGCAAGCGATCATGGT
>CAZXQY010000155.1:0-3017 GCA_964642505.1 uncultured Gammaproteobacteria bacterium
TACCCAAAGCTTTCTATAATTAACATCAATCGGGTGTTATTACAAGAAAATGGGTTAAGTTGTGGAAGTTTATGGAGAAGTACAACAGTTCTGAAATCTATATATTCAATGGGTGTTCGGTACAGTATTACTCCTTGGTGGCTTTGCTTTAACAACCAGATCATCGAGGGTAACTTCCCATCTGTCATTGAACTTGAATACCATAGAATAAGTTAACTTTTCTAATTCATCGGCCTCCTCTTCATTATCGCATCGAAAATGAAACTCTTTTCGGTATTCAATGCAGTCTCCAAGTATTGACCAGAATATTTCTAGCCGATGCGGTTTGGTACAGGGGTATGGACTCATTCCAAAGTAAGTTTGTGATTTTGTTAGTTCTGGAGGAGATATAGGCTCTTTTAAAAATACATTTTGTTCATTGTCAGCATCAAATTTTCTGCGAGCTTCTTGGCGATCCATGTATCTTTTTTTAAGTACTTCAGATAATTCCATCTTCATTTCTTAGTCAATGTTCAAAAGTACACTAATATGCCTTTGATCCCTTCTAAATAAGGGCCTTTAAGTTGCTGTACCTTTTGTTTAATTTAGTATTCAGGTACACTTAGTTAAAGATCATAGTGTACTTTGATGTTTATATTTTGAAAAAGTACACCTTAATAAACCCAGTGAATATCAGGACTTAGTGCATTCTTAGTGTACTATTCGGAAAATTCTTAAAGGATTGGCTTTGCAATATATTTTTTCCCTCCTTTTGGCCCCTTTATTTCATCAATTAATCCGCTTTCTTGCAGTAAAGCAATCTGTTTACGGATATCACTATTGCCTTTAACAGACTTTCGTAGGCCTTGGTAAATGTTGTCTACAGATAGAGGTATATGAGCTTCACTCAGACGTGTATAAACTTTACTCAAAGTCTGATCACGTTCACAAAGATAAGTTTCTAGGAAAGCAGACTGCATGTTTGAAGAGAACCATTGATTTAAAGTTATTGCATCAGAAACAGTGTTAACTGAAACAGGCCCATTCCCATCCTTTATACAATGCAGGAGCAACGATATTCGTAAACAATACGTTTTCAACTTCTGAAAACTCGAGTCCATCTCCTGCAAATTTTTGTTTGACTCCTTTGTCAACACATCATGCTGCTGATAGATTAGGTTTTCAGCTTCATTATCAAAACTAAACTGAGCTTTCGTTTCTCTTTCTTCAATCAATTTTTTCATTATCTTATTAATAGCATTCCGTTCTTCTTTTGAAATGTGGTCTCTAATCTTTTTCCTTTCAGAGTCGATTAATGGAGGTCTTGGATGCTTAAAGGGAACGAGAAGCAATCGAGCTACAAACCCGTTCGCTAAATCTTCAGGATTAAATATTTTCGTCAACAAATCTGTTTGGATACCGCCGATTATGGGAACAAATGAATCTGAAACGTAGCGATACGTATTCATAGTAGGATTTGAAATTTCTCTACCATTCCACAATTCTAGGAGTTTTGGCGCATCGTCTCCTTTACCTTTGTACTGATTACGGCCAGAAATTAAGGCGTCTAGTTCGTCATGAATCAAACCAATACCAGCAGGGTTTTTTAACAGTGTATTTGTTAATGTCTCTAGAGTCATGTATGTCGCCCAAATCATCCTAGCTGAAACTTCAGGTCTTTCCTCTCCGTTTTCACTTGGAGTTTCATTCCATCTCTCAAGTGATGCTTGCTGTTCTGTGTAATCGTCAAAAAGTTCACTATTTATTATAGCCAAAGCATCTCTCCCGCAATCCCTTAAAAGAGGTGTTTTCCCCTTACCAGTAGGTGCGTGAAATGCTAACCAAAGTAACGCTTTCTCTTTCCAATTTCCTGAAACTATGGTTTTGTTTCCACCTATTGCAACAGAGCACATGCCAAGAAAAGCAGCAAGAGCCGTTTCAAATGTAACGTTATGGCCTTTGGCTATTTTCTCAAGTGCCATTTGTAGGGTAGGATTCCAGTCTGTGAAGAAGTTTTTGAGAGTGTCTGAACCTTCCAACGAATGCTTAAGTTCGTTTTTTAATGCCCCTTCATGTTCAGTCATTTCATCAAGGTCTTTGGCTTCAAATGTATTATTATTGAAATTAGTCATTTTAGTTTTATGGTAATGCCCTGAAGCACACTCATGCCTTGTAAATTCAGGCTAAAACCCCTAAAATACAATACAAGAAATCAGCTTCCACGGGCAGATTTACTTGATTACTGAAACCCTGTTATTGGTCTATGACCTTTTGCGGGGTTTCGGTGTTTTTAGAGAGTTTACAAGATATGATGAGAGCCCTTCTCACCATGTTCTCGTAACCAGTCAAAGAATTTGAATTCATCCACAAGCCATCGCTTCCCAAACTTAATAAAAGCTCCTGATTCAACAAGGCTTTCCTTGTGATGAAATAACAGGTGATATGGTTCGAGAGGGCAACGGCCCGACTTCTTAAAGGTCGGAAGGGGGATTAATGTGTTTGGAGTTTGTGAGGGGTTTTGGTCTATTTGAGTGTCCATTTTTACCTTTAGATAACAAATTATGAAAACACAGGAATAAAGAGATTTTCCTGCAACGATGCCATAATTTTTACACACTCAAATACTGAGGTCAGTTCGTCTAAAGCTTAGGCGACCAGAAAATGTATATTATTTATTTTTCCTTTCTTTTCTAATTCTATTAATTCTACAACGCATTGGGTCTCCCCAAGCGGAACTTTTAATATTTCCTTTATCATCTCTCCACTTGATGCAATCATTTTCGTCTTCAACTTCGATTACAAAACTGTGCTTTCCAAGATTATTTGTAAGTTCTTTTTTGATTTCCAATGATATAGCTTTTGCGGAAGGCACTTTTTTACGTTTTTTAGAAAATTCTTTTTCAAAATTATCAATAAAATTATTTAATTTTATGTTGTGTTTGCGAGGACCTCTACCGATTCGTCTGTGCTTTTCAAGAATAGACTGAGCATCTTTGAATTTTTTTGCTGTTTTTACGTTTTCTTTTGAAGCTTCATTT
>CAZXQY010000156.1:0-2987 GCA_964642505.1 uncultured Gammaproteobacteria bacterium
ATACAAAGGATGGGGTAGTGAACTAACTACTGAAATAACACCAATGGAAGCAGGTTTAGAGCGTTTCATAGATTTTAGCAAAAACTTTATTGGAAAAGAAGCAACACTTTCTAGAAAATTGATAGGTATTTCTACAAAACTTGTTTATGTTTCTGTAAATTCAAATAGTTCTGATTGCCTTGGTAACGAGCCCGTATTAAATAATGGTAAAATTATAGGAGTTACTACTAGTGGAGCTTACGGGCACACAGTTAGAAAAAGCTTAGCATTTGCATACGTTCAGCCTCAATATTCAAGTCCTGGTACTAAATTCGAAATAAAAATCCTAGGAAATAACTACACTGCAACAGTCCTCAAAGAGCCTGTATATGATTCTAAAAATCTTCGTCTGCTAGATGTATGAATTAATAATTACTTAATATTCTTAAATTTTTAACGATTGTACAATTTTAGAGAAATATCATGAAATTATTCTTGATCATACTAAATTGAAAGATATTGCAAGTTTTTGTCTTCAAAATCCACCCTCCTTTTTTTCATCAAGGAAACCATCCAAAGTTGCTGCTACTTGAGCTCCAATTAAAATAACAACCCAAGACACATAGACCCATACGAATAGCAATGGTATAATTGCAAGTGCACCATAAATTGCTTGATATACAGAGAAATTCGTTAAATAAAGTGCAAATAAATACTTAGAAATTTCAAACATAATTGACGCAATAAATGCCCCACTTATTGCGCTCCAAAAATGAACCTGTGTGTTAGGTACCATCAAATAAAGTAACAGAAAGATTAAAAATGATGCCAGATAAGGGAGTAGTCCTATAAATATTTTTTTTACTGCAAGAAGAGTGTTTTCTTCAAAACCTGTTAATGAAAGTAAATAGGATGTGGCAAGCAAACTAGTCCCAAGCAATAAAGGACCCAGCGTTAATACTACCCAATATATTGAAAAAGATACTACAAGGCGTCGATTTTTTTGAACTCTCCAAATTTGATTCAACGTGTGATCTATTGAATAAATTAATAGTAGCGCTACCATAATCAGTACTATCAATCCAATCGGAGTCATCTTAGTTGCATTTTCAATAAATTCAATAAAGTGATCCTGTATTGTTTCTCCAAGAGAAGGTACAAAATTTTTAAAAACAAATTCTTCAACTTCGCCCCGCCATTTACTAAATACTGGGAACAGAGAAAAAGCTGAAAAAACTACCGCAAGCAAAGGGACTAATGAAAGAAGAGTGACATAAGAAAGATAACCAGCATAGAATATAATTCGATCCTCCTTGATCCTTTTAAATAAATATTTTAGATATAATTTAGAGATCCTCAACAAAGAAGATAAATCATTAATCATTTGATATCTGTCTAGTTTTTTAGCAATTTAAATATTTTTAAGATTTTGATGTATAAACTTTAATTTTATACTTGATAATATTCTATTTTTTCTGGATTTAATATTGTATTCTCTAATATCAAGTCTGCAGCTTTTTCAGCCACCATCATAACCGGAGCATAAATATTACCATTAGTAATATATGGCATCACAGAGGCATCTACTATTCTCAAGTTTTCGACTCCATGCACTTTCATATTTTCAGGATCAACTACTGACATATGATCTTTACCCATTTTACAAGTACAAGAAGGATGATATGCAGTTTCACCATCTTTTGAAATCCAATCTAAAATTTCTTTTTGACTCTTTATTTTTAAACCAGGAGAAATTTCACCATCATTAAATTCATCAAAAGGTTTTTGATTAAGAATATTACGAGCACATTTAATCGCTTCCAACCATTCTCGCCTGTCTTTTTCTGTAGATAAATAATTAAATCGTATTTTTGGATATGCTCTAGGATTAGTAGAACTAATTTTTACAGTCCCTCTAGAATCAGAATACATAGGACCTACATGCACTTGGTATCCGTGAGATGATTTAGGTGCTGTACCATCATATCTAATTGCTAGTGGTAAAAAGTGAAACATTACATTTGGATATTTTTCTTCATCATTACTGCGAATAAAACCTCCTGCCTCAAAATGATTAGTCGAAGCCTCCCCCTTTCTATGAAAAAGCCATTTATAACCAATCCATGGTTTATTCCACCATTTCAAAGCCGGAGACATTGAAACAGGTTTTTTACAAGCGTGTTGAATGTATACTTCCAAATGATCCTGTAAATTTTCTCCTACTCCGGGTAAATCCTGAATCACATCAACACCTAATTTTTCCAGTTCTTTTTTATTTCCTATTCCAGAAAGTTGAAGAAGCTGTGGGGAATTGAATGCTCCACCACAACAAATTATTTCCTCACCAAAAACTTGTTTAAAGAAATTATTTTTTATAGAATATTCTATGCCTATAGCACGAGGTAACCCCGATTGTTTATTTTCAAACAAAATTTTTGTAGTCAGTGTACGACATTGAATGGTTAAATTTGGTCGATTTTTTACTGGATGCAAATATGCGCGAGCAGCACTGTATCTCCTTCCTCTATATAAATTTCGATCAAAAGGCGCAAAACCTTCCTGTTTAAATCCATTAACATCTTTAGTTAATGAATAACCTGCATCAACAACAGATTGAAAAAATGCTTTAAATAATGGGTTTTCACAAGGTCCACGTTCCATTAACAATGGACCTTTATCTCCTCGATATTCATCTCCACCAGCCAAACAAGTTTCCATTTTTTTAAAATATGGCAAACAATGGGAATAATCCCAATTTTTCATACCTTTATCGCCTGCCCAACGTTGATAATCCATAGGGTTCCCTCTTTGAAAAATCATTCCATTAATGCTACTCGAGCCACCTAATACTTTTCCTCGCCCTTGAGAAATAGACCTATTTTGCATGAATGGTTCTGGTTCTGACTCGTAGCACCAATCATAGTTTTTGTTCCCAATCGGGATAGTTAATGCCGCAGGCATATGAATAAATAAGTCCCAAATATAATCTGGTCTCCCTGCTTCAATGA
>CAZXQY010000157.1:0-2823 GCA_964642505.1 uncultured Gammaproteobacteria bacterium
ACTTTCCGGCTCTTTATTTCAACATCACATTCCCCAAATTCCCTTTTCTCTCCTTTAATGATTCCCATTGAGTAGTTACTTCTTCTTCCATTCACTTCTCCGATTGCAGGGTAGAGATTAAACATGTCTGCCTGCATTCTTCTATACTCTTCATTTATCTTTTGTGCACACTTTCGTCCTTTAAACTTCTTACCCTTCTTGCTGACACACTTGGGATGACCATTTCTCCACTCTGAGAAAGATTGACCAAATGCATGTGCAGGAACAACATGTTCCCACTCAATTCGATTTGCTCGTTTCTTGTCCTTCTTTGGAATGTAACCACAGGAAGAGAGGTTTGGTTTCTTTCCTTTGAATGTACAACTGCAGTAGAGAGTGAAGGGATTATCCTTGTAGACCTTTAGAAGTAACTTCTTGGACTTAGAGAATGATGTTATTTGGGTGTTCTGAGAGAACGCTTGAAAGGGCAGGAGAATGATAGTGAGAATTATGAGCAGATGTCTCACTTGTTTTAAAAAAAACTTCTTAATCTTTTATCTACAATTGATTCATTGCGCCTAATGAACCATAGATACCCAAAATAAAGGATTACTACAAAAAATGTTTCAACAATCACAAAATCTCCTATATACAAGTGCTAATGTAAATACTCATCCATCCGCAATTCTTCTCTAATTTTTGCGAGTATTTGTGAAACTCTGGATGAACTTAAGCCTAGGACTTCACCTATTTCCTTTATTTCTAGGTCTTCACTATAATAAAGTTTAACTATAAGCTGTTCCTGTTCTTCAAGCCTAGATACTGCTTCTGCAAGCTCTTCTTTTTTCTTCGGATTATCAAGCAGGTCAAAGGGAACTTTTGTGGCAGACATTGTTTCTACTAATCAGCAATTAGACTAGGAGATGTCTTCATCTAACGCATCAGAGATCAGCTTTGTAGCTAGTTTGTCAGGGTCGACTTTGTATTCTCCAGACTTTATTAGGTTTTTATATTTTTCAACTAATTCAGTTCTTATTTCAGGCTCTGCATTTATTCGACTTTTCATTTTGTTCATCACAAAAGTCGAAGTCTTGACAGCAGGGTCACTTGAATCACCACCCCCACCAGGACGACCTGGTCCACCAGGTCCACTTGGACCATCAGCACCTCCAGTGCCACCAACTGTTGTTGCTGGTTGAGGAATATTTTTTGGGGTTATAACCTTGTCAACTGTCTGATTAACTTTCATAATTACCTCTCTAGGTTACTCCCCACATCATTAACGTTAGGCTATTGGTGTGGGTTTTTTTATTATTATATTTTTTAATTTGGTTTCTACACCGTAGTTAATAAACAACTAATTTATACATGAACCAGGGGGAATTTTTAGTAAGTATACTTTCAGAATCAAGTTTATATTTCTTTAGAGTCCAAATCCCATTATGCTAAAATTCTAAAAAGTCTGTAGCTCTTGGTAGACTCTTATGGGATGGCATCTTCTATACTTTCTTTATCTTTTCTGCGTATTTTAGATATTTCATCAAAATTAACAATTCCTTCAGTTTCATCGTCTAAGTAATCTGAGTAATCAGTATTTACTAGTCCATCAGTATCGGATAAGTCCTTCCTTGCTTTTGCTATCCGGCTTAATCCAGAAATTTTTTCAAGATTAACAATTCCCTCAGTCTCATCGTCTAAGTAATCTGAGTAATCGGTATTCCCTTTTCGACTAGTCTCGGATAAGTCTTCCCTTGCTTTTGCTAACCTTCTTACTCCAGAAATTTCATCAAAATTAACAATTCCTTCAGTTTCATTGTCTAAGTATTCTGAGTAATCAGTATTTCCTGATTCGTTATTATTAGATAAATTAATCCTTTCTTCCGCTAACCTGCTTCTTTCATTCTCTAACCTGCTTTTTCCAGAAATTTCACTTAAATTAGAAACCTCATCAGTCTTATCTCCTAATATGTTTTCAGGGTGGTAAACTGTTCCTAATTTAGCCGCCTTCATAGCCTTTGATGGAATGTAGTTACCTATGGTATATCTATTGACTTTTTCTTGGCCACCTTCTGTTAATGCAATAGAATTTGTTTCTAGTAGATGTTTTCTAGGAACAGTACAGATTTTTTTGCTACCTTGTGAAAATTCAATGGATATAATTTGATATTCATTATCCTTATATATTTTTTACTAAAAGAATCATCCCTATATAGTTTATGTAAAAGTTTTAACAAAATTCTGTAGGATTCATACTGAGATGGCGGGTGTTCTTCTTTGAATTCAGTTTTCCTGTCATCACTAACAGAATTTTTAACTTCTTTCCTCTCTATTCCAAAATTTTTCAGCATTCCCCAGTCTGGTATTTGCCCCTTAGCCATCTTTACAACATCTTCTAATTCGAAGAGTAATATTTGTTTGCCTAATTTAAAATATGTACAATTGCTACTAAACCCATAAATACTTACATATATTCCTTTGTATTTAGTGTCTTTCCAACATTTCCAAAAATTTTCTACCTCAAGTGCTCGTACTTGTCTTTTTTTGCAATTGATCTGAACTACAATTTCATCGTCAAGAATTAGGTCAAAATCTTTTTCATTAAAAGTTTCAGGGTATTTTACAATGTAACCTAAACTTTCGAAAATATTTTTAAAAATATTTTTGGTCTTTTCATCATTTAAAAAGTGCCAATATTTTTTTTTATTTATTTCAAATATATTTAGATTATGTCTTTTAACCATCTTTTTATGACTATTTTGAGATAAATTTTCTGCCTTTAAATTATCCTTCTTTGATTTATTCTTTGGCTTAAGTTCATTTACAAAAACTTTCCCATTTTTTTTT
>CAZXQY010000158.1:0-2796 GCA_964642505.1 uncultured Gammaproteobacteria bacterium
ACTGCATCACAAGGAATTTTCGAAAGACTTTGAATATCTTTAAAAGAGTTCACACAACTTGCACTGATAAGCAGTTTATCTGGCTGCTTCTTCCATTCCCTTAAATCATTATAACTTTCCCACCAAGATGAAATAACATTTATACTACCATTATCATATTGTTTAGTCGGATCTTCAGGGATTTTAGCTATAGGCCTATTGTTAATCATCAAAATATCTGGATTTAATCCTATCACCCTTGGCAACTCTTCTTCCACAGAACATTCTACTACAGTCTCCAATCCAATTTTATTTGCTTCATTAATTATTTTAGACAGCTCCAATTCCTGAAAATAATAAGCTAATATTAGAGCCGCACTTGAACCTCGAACACGACCTTCCAAGAGTTGGTAAGGAGAGATTATAAATTCTTTATGCAACAACGGTAAAGTAGTAACGCTATGCACTTTTTCAAGAGTTTCGAGAGATCCACCGAACCAGTATTCATCAGTTAGTACTGATATAGCCTTTGCTCCTCCAACTTCATAATCGAACACAACCTTTTCTGGATCGAGGGAATCAACATTTTCCCTTCCTGGAGACTTAGATTTTACTTCTAAAACCAAAGATATTTCTTCATCAGACTTTCTAAACAATTTATTTTTAAATTCAGGAAGATTATTAAATTTCTCTACTTCTTCTCTTAAAAAATGCTCACTTATTTTTTCTTGTCTTTTTCTTACTTCCTTCAGTTTCTGATCACGCACTCGATCTAAAAATGTTCTCATTAAAATATTTAATTTAATGCAATAAACTAATTAATATTTTTTTTGGATCATACAATCAGCATGCCTTGAAAAAGCTGCTTTTTTAAAAAGATTAGAATTTTTATAAAATTTAAAAAAATATTTCAAGTCCATTATTATATCTCCTAGTGATTTATTGGGTTTATATTTTTTCTAGCAATGGAATAATTGCAAAATAAATTGACAAACAAGTTAAAATTACAAATATTCATGTAGTTTCTGAAAAAATTGATATTTTTTGTTTAGATTTGTGTAAAAAGTATTTAGAAAATACAAAAAATAACCCATTACATTAGTTACCACATTGAGGGTGAATAGCTTTGTAACAGTCACTATTCGAACAAAATTATACTGAGTGTATTAATTATAAAATGGCATATTATTTAGATTATAGCAATATTTTCTAGAATTATCTTAACACTAAAATAGTATTTTCATTTTATTCAAAAAAATAACAAGTTTTGCTTCTGGCCTATATATTGCAGATTATTAATTATATACAATTAAAAAAACAAATTAATAATAAGAAAAAATAAATATTTCAATTAATTAAGAGGGCAATAAGATGAAAGTTACACGGGATCAAATTAACGATGCCATTGCAAGGT
Source organism: uncultured Gammaproteobacteria bacterium (assembly GCA_964642505.1). Lineage (GTDB taxonomy): Bacteria > Pseudomonadota > Gammaproteobacteria > TMED69. The sequence continues at coordinate 1,394 of CAZXQY010000158.1, forward strand.
TTAAAGATCGTGGAGGTTCGATTAAACGCATTGATCGAACATTAGGCGAACCTATTTTTGGCAATGAATTTTTAATAACTGAAGACACATTAGAACTTATTGAAACTAAAGATTCTGACTTTCTTGGATAATACTCATTTAACTAAATTTATTTTATATTATAGTTAATTTTCTTGAATCTGATAAAGATCATACACTACAAAAAAAAATTTGGGGTAATTATGAGCGTTAAAATCGAACACACCAATGAAGCAATGGCCAGATTTTTAGTCCATCGTTATGAAAAAATTGTTGGCTTTCCGATTTTAGGTAATGATCTTTCCCTGAACGAGGAAACCTTTCAAATTTTACAGTCACATGATTCTGAGTTTTTAGAATAAATGCTATAACTGTCTTCTAAATTTAGTGAGCCATCATCCAGATTTAATGAAACCAATCCCAAGTGCCATTATAGGGGGAACTGGAATATATGAAAGTGGAGTATCTTCGGAAAGTATTTCTGTAAAAACAAAGTTTGGCAAAGTTGAAGTGGACATTGCCACATACAAAAAAAAATCGATAATTTTCTTATCTCGTCATGGTAAGAGACATAGTATCCCACCACACCTTATTAATTACCGCGCAAATTTAAAAGCATTGCAAATCCTAGGAGTAAAACATATTTTTTCAACTTTCGCTGTTGGATCATTGAATGAAAAAATCCCTGTAGGATCTTTAGTAATAATAAAAGATTTTATAGATATGACTCATCAACGATCACAAACATTTTTTGAAGGGGATTCTAGTGCAGTAAAACATGTTAAAATGGACGATCCATATTGTAAAAACTTGCGTAAGATTTTAAAAAGAAATGCCAAGAAAAATTCAATTAATTTTGGTATAGAATCAGTATATATTTGTTCAGAAGGTCCTCGTTTTGAAACAAAAGCCGAGATAAAAATGATGAATTTTTTGGGCGCAGATGTAGTTGGAATGACAAGCGTCCCTGAAGTAGTCCTAGCAAAAGAACTTGGTATATGCTACGCATCGGTAGGTTTTATAGTAAATATGGGGACTGGAATAGGAGATAGCTCCTTTTTAGACGGGGGAATAGAGAAAATTATGTCAAAGAAAAGAGAAAAAATTAATAAATTATTTATGGAGATACTTTCAAACCCCCTTGATCAGAAAAATTGCAATTGTAGGAATTCCAATTTAAGTTTGTAGATAAATAATAGTAATCAATCATTACTCAATTTTTTCAGTTTGTTCTATCAATTTCCAACGTATTATAGGGATTTGTTTTAAAATTTCGTAATTCTTAATACAGTAAATTGATGTATCGGAAATTGCCTTTGCATCACTGGATTTAGATTCAAATGACACCATTTCCTCTCCTCCCCAAAAATCACCTTTCCCAATTA
>CAZXQY010000159.1:0-2776 GCA_964642505.1 uncultured Gammaproteobacteria bacterium
ACCCAACTTCTCCCGCAGCTCCTTAATAGAACCAACAACTTCGATTTCGTCCGACCCGTCATCAGAAATCCATATTGGGAGAGGAGTACCCCAAAACCTCTTTCTACTTAACGACCAGTCCACATTATTTTCTAGCCAATTCCCGAAACGCCCTTGTTGAACGGACGCCGGGTGCCAGTTAATAGCATCGTTCAATTTCACTAACTGATCCTTTATGGCCGTAGTTTTTATAAACCAACTCTCCACTGGATAACTCATCAAAGGAGTCCCCTTTCGCCAATCGAAAGGATAATTATGAATATACGAAACTTTCTTAAGAAGCAGACCCTTCTGCTTTAGCTCTCTTACTACAATATCGTCAGCGTCCTTAAACCACTTACCGGCCACCAGCTCAACCTTTTTATCGAAATGTCCTGAAGCGGATATCGGATTGATCACCGGCAAATTATTTCGGATACCTATCGCGTGATCTTCCGCACCAAACGCCGGAGCGACATGAACAATTCCAGAACCGTCTTCTACAGTCACGTAATCGGCTTCTAACACGCTCCAACAATTCTCGGTGTAAGTCTGTTTAGGTAATTTAAACGGGGGTTTATATCTCCTACCAAGTAGTTCTTTCCCTTTAAAGCGTGACAATACCGAAGTAGAACCTTCCAAAATATCCTGCCGTTTTTCAGCTAGTATTAGATTTCCAGACTCGTGTTTTAATTTCACATAATCAATTTCAGTATTTACCACGACGGCAGTGTTGCTTAACAAAGTCCAAGGAGTCGTCGTCCATACAATGAGGTAAGTGTCCTCTTCGTTCACCAACGGAAACTTAACATAGACACTAGGATCAGAAACTTCCTTGTATCCCAGAGAGACTTCGTGAGACGAGAGCACCGTCCCCGAACCAGGACTATACCATTGGATTTTATGACCTTTATATAATAATCCTTGCTCATAGATTTTCTTTACGAGCCACCACACCGACTCTATGTAATTGTTGTCAAAGGTTATATAAGGGTTTGCGAGATCAACCCAATAGCCAACAGATTTAGTTAGTTCGTCCCACTCTTCCTTGTATTTCAAGACACTTTTTTTGCATTGCGCATTAAAGTTCGAAATGCCAAAATCCTCAATTTCCTCTCTATTTTTCAGCCCTAGTTCCTTCTCTACCTCAATTTCAACTGGAAGACCATGCGTATCCCACCCCGCCTTTCTTTCTACTTTATAGCCTTTTAATGTCTTGTAACGACAAAAAGCATCCTTGATAGCTCGACCCAAAACGTGGTGAATACCGGGACGGCCATTGGCGGTCGGTGGGCCCTCATAGAACGTGAATGTCTTGCTCTCTGAACGAGAGGATATGCTTGTTCTGAACGTATCTTCGGCTTCCCAGCGGGCGAGCATCTCTTTTTCCAAATCCGGGAGCTTAATCTTCTTTATTTCATCGAAACCTTTAGTCAACGTGCTTTTCCACCTGTGGAGAGTTTCTAACTATTATTCTTTAATCTCGCCAATTCCGCGGAAGCGATTTCCATGATTTTCGACACCATTGATGCCAATCCATTACTTCGAGTAGGCGACAAATGTTCACTTAAGTTTATCTCTTCAATAAAGCTAGGCGGAGTTTCCAATATTTCTCTCGGGTTTCTGTCCGAATAAACCTGAAGCAACAAAGAAATGAGGCCTCTGACTATCACAGAATCGCTTGTCGCCTCAAATTGAAGCCTTCCATTCTCCATCCTAGATACAATCCATACCTGAGACTGACATCCTTCAATCTTGTTATCATCTACACGGAACTCTTCTGGAAAGACCTCCACCTCTTTACCGATATCAATTATATATTCGTATCTTGTAGTCCAGTCTCCCAAAAGACTGAACGTGTCTATTATTTCCTTCTGAACTTCCCGTATCGTCAAACCCATCTAGTTCGCCAACCCTTCTTGTAACCTAATTCCGGGTGCTCGCGCAGTGTGTAATACTCTTGCGCCAAGAGCCAACTACAGTCAGACCACAAATTCATTTTATTTAGTAGCGGTAATATTCCGGCTTAAACGGACCGTCTTTTCGAACATTTATATATCTGGCTTGCTTGTTATTCAGACGGTCCAAGCTCACACCTAATTTAGCAAGATGCAGGTTCGCGACCTTTTCATCGAGTAATTTAGGTAAAGTATGGACCCCTAGCGGATAACGTTCGGGGTGATTAAACATTTCTATCTGAGCTATAGTCTGATTTGTGAAACTTGCCGACATTACAAAGCTAGGATGTCCAGTCGCACAGCCAAGGTTCACAAGACGACCTTCGGCCAGGAGCAAAATACTCCGTTCCTTTTTAATTTTTACTTGATGGACCTGTGGCTTAATTTCAGTCCAAGGATATTTCTTAAGTTTCTCAACTTGAATTTCACTATCAAAATGCCCAATGTTACAGACGACCGCCAAATGCTTCATCTTTTTCATATGACGCTCCGTTATCACGTCACAACAGCCAGTAGTCGTAACAAAAACGTCCCCAATTTCACAAGCCTCATCCATTGTCATAACGTCGTAACCTTCCATCGAAGCTTGCAGAGCACAAATTGGGTCTATTTCAGTAACTATAACTCGTGCGCCCTGCCCTCTTAACGATTGGCAGCTACCTTTACCAACGTCGCCATAGCCCGCTACGACTGCGACCTTCCCCGAAAGCATTACATCAGTCGCCCGATTTATCGCGTCCACAAGGGAGTGACGACAACCATACAAGTTATAAATTTTCGTTTTAGTAACTGAATCTTTT
>CAZXQY010000160.1:0-2585 GCA_964642505.1 uncultured Gammaproteobacteria bacterium
AATCTTATTTTCCAACCTTCAAAGTCTACTTCGGTTTTAAAATGTAAAGGCCCAATTACCATGAGATAATGCCGGTCAATACTTGAATTTTACCCCCCCGTCACACATGCTAGTAACCACCATCTAAAAAGCCACTGACAAAGCAATATGTTTCCTACCGCCACTACCGCAGAAAGTCATTTTTACGACGCCTTTAGCAATTTTGACAAAGACCAGATGATGGCCGTTTGGGCCGACGTGCCCGAGGCAACCTGCATTCACCCCGGGGGATCAATCTGTGAGGGGACCCGCCAGATTAGAGCTAGCTGGGATTATATATTCAGGGAGAAAATCAGAAGGTTTTTTCGACTAAAAACGTTAATAAAACAAGAAAATGCCAGTCTGTGCATCATGCTTGTAGAAGAAAATATTTCGCTAGATGGCAAGACTCCTGCTGGTCCACCGGTTTATGCAACAAATTTTTACAAGCGTTTTGAAAGTGAATGGTTAATGGTTAATGGTTCTCCACCATGCTAGTCCCACTCCCCTTATGCAAATGTCTGACGATTTTACCTTCGACGCCGACTTAGGAAAAGGATCGAGCGAGGTTCACTAACTTCGGGCCAATAAGTAAAGCCCCTTTAAGTTTTTGAGCCTACACCCTACACGACATATCAACAATTCCTACCAAGAAAATGCCACAGATAGAATATAGTATCGCGACCCTAGTAGAAGTCGTCTGGGGGCTGCCTCTAGTAGTTCTTATCGGCTGTAGTGGCATCTTTCTCATAGTGTACAGCCGGTTATTACCCTTTTTATACTTGGGACATGCAATAAAAATCTTATTCGAAAAAATATCGCCCACTGCCGCAGGTGAGCAAAGCCACTGGAGAGCTCTATGTACTGCACTGTCTGGAACAATAGGAATGGGAAATGTGGCCGGCGTGGCGATGGCAATTAGTGCTGGAGGCTCGGGCGCCATCTTCTGGATGTGGCTGGCTGCTATCGTAGGTATGTCGATCAAGTTTTTTACCTGTAGCCTTTCCTGTCTTTATAGGGCAAAAGACGAGAATGGAACTTATCACGGAGGCCCCATGTATTACATTGAGCTTGGACTAGGCCGCAACTACAGATTCCTAGCGATATTTTTCGCCGCCTGCGGAATGATCGGCTGTCTTGGCGTTTTTCAGGCCAATCAAATTGGTGCTCTTTTAAAGTCCGAATGGAATATAGTGCCAACCGTTACAGGCTTGCTTATTGCCGCGATGGTGGGAGTCATAGTGAGGGGCGGTATTTTGAATATTGGGAAATTCGCAGGATTTACAGTTCCTTTAATGGGTTTAAGTTATTTATTATGTGCCCTTGTCGTAATCTTTACTCATTACCAACATGTGCCTTACGTTTTAAAAGCTATCTTTGTAGGCGCTTTTGAACCAACCGCCGCAATAGGAGGTGCAATCGGACTATCGGTAAGAGAGATCATTATAACCGGCACTAAGAGAGCGATATTTTCAAACGAAGCGGGTGTTGGTACCGAAGCGCTTGCTCACGGCACAGCTAAAACTGACCAACCTATCCGAGAGGGATTTGTGGGCATGCTAGGACCCATAATAGATACTCACTTGATTTGCACTGCCACGGCCTTAGTAATTCTGGCTAGTGAATCGCAGTCCGAGAATGGAATTCTCGCAATAGCAAACGCCTTTGAGAAAACAATGCCGGGTTTCGGTGCATTTTCCTTAACGGTAATTTTCGTTGCTTTTGGATTCTCAACCCTTGTCACTTACGCGTTCTATAGCCAAAAATGTGCATCTTATCTGTTTGGCAAAAGATTGGGGCAACAATATCTTTGGGTATACCTATTTTTTTTGGTCATAGCTCCGACTTGGAAAGCACAAACCGCTCTTAACCTGATCGATCTCGCTTTCGCATTAATGACGCTGCCTAACTTAGTCGCCACATTATTTCTAGCTGGAAAAGTTCGCAAAGCCTTGCGCGATTATATTAACAATTCTGTATTTTACGACCGGTGATTAGTGGGCCATCAAGGACTCGAACCTTGAACCAATAGATTAAGAGTCATACGTTCTTCGAACGTTAACAATAACTTACTTATTATGAACCTAGCTGGGGATACTATTGGGTATACTAACGCCATTTAAATTTGTTAATTTAAAACAGACGTCATAACTTTAGAAAAAACGGAGATAGAAGTTTTATGGCCGCCCCTAAAGGAAACAAAAACGCGATCCGCAAGAACAGAGAATACCGTAACGCACTGCTTCGCTCCTTGAAACAGTACGAGGCAAAAGGTGTTCCTAGAGGACAGGCTTTACAAGCAATCACGGACAAATTAGTCGAACTCGCTATTGAGGGAAATGCGTGGGCGATTAAAGAGGTAGCCGAACGAGTTGATGGCAAAGCGCCGATTGCCATTCACGGAGAAGCCGGCATGCCAGAACTTGTCTCATTGAGCTGGGAGGCAAACTAACACCTTAATAAACAGCGCTTCAGCCCACAGCTTCTTGATACAAGTATTTCTGAAACTCGATAAAGGTAGTCTGTATATTTTGCACGTCACCCAACTGTTTTTGCGCAGCATCAAT
>CAZXQY010000161.1:0-2542 GCA_964642505.1 uncultured Gammaproteobacteria bacterium
GTAATGGTTTTTATTGGACAAATTGCCAATTAATCGTATCTGTTTAATTGCCTTATTAACGCGTGGAATAGCTAATTTTTTAAATTTTTGTTCTCTCATTGATTAATCTATTATATTTCCCAATATATATCATATATATTATATTATATCAAATATATATAAATATATAGGTGAAATAATTATAATAAAGGAAATATGTGTTGTGAATTTTTATATTAAAGTATAATTATTTCACCCTATGTTACTAAATATATCGAAATTAATTTAATATGTCAACTTTAAATATAAATATTATTAATATATATATTATATATGATATATATGGTGCTCTTAAAAAGTTAAATTAATGTTACTTCTTCCAAATCAACAAAGATTAATTTAAAATTCTTTAATGGAATTTGTTATAAAAGGTGCCTACTTATTAATAATACAATTAGAAAGAGAAACTATTCTGCCCAAAAAGTTTAATTTTAAAATTAAAAGAGCAACAATACCATTGAATGGATTTGGTAATAATGACTGTAAGACGTGTATTAGCCACTTAATTAAATTGCCAAATATTTTTTCTAAAAAACTAATAAAGATCCCATATTTAACTCTGAAACTAAAATCTACACCTAATTATGGATGATTAAAAAAACAAATGTATGAACATATTATGAATAGTTTAATCAGGGTTAGTTAAGATGACTATGATATATTCGGTACAATTATATAATTTTTTTAACTTATAGGAGAACATCATGGCTTGGAAAACACCAAAAATTACTGAAATCTCAGTTGGTTTAGAAATCAATTCATATGCTTGCGCTGAAAAGTAAGTAAAGCATTTTAAATATTTATTGGAAAACCTGACTAATTAGTCAGGTTTTTTTTTGTAATATATTTTGAAAAAACATCTTTACGATAAATATTTAAGTGGATCAACTGCCGTTTTACCTCTTCTAATCTCGAAATGTAATTGTGGAACTTTAACATTGCCTGAATTTCCAACTGAACCAATTAATTGTCCTTGTTTAACTCGACTTCCTTTTTTAAAAAAAATCTCTTGTAAATGAGCATAGGCTGTAATCCAATTCTTTGAATGTTTTATTAAGATTAGATTTCCATAACCAGGTATTTCATTGCCAGTGTATACTATTTGCCCCTCACAAGAGGCTAACACTTCGACACCAGAATTAGAACTGATATTAATACCGTCATTATAAAAACCAGGATTATTTGAACCAAATCTAGAGATTATTCTTCCCTTCAAAGGCCATTGGAATGATATTTTAGTTTTGGAAATGTTTTTTAAATTTTTTTTTTTTTCAGAAACTTTTTTCTTTCTCATGGAAATTCTATGAGATGAGAAAGTTTTATTTGGTATAATTAATTTTTGCCCTTTAAAAATCTCATCAACATTTTTAATTTTATTGACTTTTGAAAGATTAAATAAATCAGAATTATATCTTCTTGAAATAGAATATAAAGTATCACCTTTTTTAACTATATAAAAATTTTGCTGGGGTATATTTATTTTTTGATTAGGAAAAATTCTGTAGGGAATTTTAATATTATTAAAATCAATTATTTCCCTCACTGAAACATTAAATCTTTTAGAAATAGAATAAATTGTGTCTCCTTTCTTTACATTATAACTATTTGAAATACCTGACGGTTTGCTATAGTTTCTTAAAATTTTATAATCACTAAAAATTAGTTTTTCACAACTAAATAAGAAGAAAACAAATAAATAAAGCAAACTTTTCATCTGCTTTCTTTTCCTTCTAACAAAGGTACAAATCTAACATCTAAAATATTTGTTACGGATATGCGATTATTATTATTTTTAACAACTTTTTTCAGAATTTGATCATTAAAATCTTCTCCTACTGGAATAATCATAATTCCACCTACTTCTAATTGGTCCAAAAGATTTTTTGGAATCTCTGGTGCACTCGCAGTAACAATTATTCTATCAAAAGGAGCCTGTTCTACCCAGCCTAAGCCACCATCGCCATGTCTACAGAAAACATTTGAATTTTCTAATTTTTTAAATAATTTTTCAGCTTTTATTACTAGACTTTTGTACCTTTCTATAGTGTAAACAAATCTAAATAGTTGAGAAAGAATATGAGTTTGATAACCACTACCAGTACCTATCTCAAGAACTCGCATTTTATCATTAACATCCAAAGCTTGAGTCATCAAAGCAACAACTAAAGGTTGAGAAATTGTTTGCCCACAGTCAATTGGCAAAGCAACATTAAGATGGGATTTTTTCGATAATGTAGTGTCAATAAATAATCCTCTATCTGTTTTTTCAATTACGTTTAGAATTTTTAAATCAGAAACTCCACTTCTTTTCAGTTCCAAAATTAGATTTATCTTCTCATTTAAATTATTTTTTTTTTTCATTCAAACTAAGTTTCTCCAATCCCCTCATATAACCTCTTAGTGCCTTAGGAATTATTATTGATCCATCACTTTGTTGAAAATTTTCTAAAATACCCACAATTATTCTGCCAATAGCTAATGACGAACCATTAAGAGTATGAGG